>JANNEX010000022.1:0-5454 GCA_031379155.1 Rubrivivax sp. | reverse complement strand
GACCAGCGTTTCAATGTCGGGGATGCGCTGTTTGTTCCAGTAGATCTCGCCGTCACGGTTGACCGCGATGACGACGTTTTCCGGCTTGGTCTGCGTGGGCAGGTTGCGTTCTTTGGGCAACTCAAGCTTGATCGTCTCGGTGACCACCGGGATGGTGATGAGGAAGATGATCAACAGCACCAGCATCACGTCCACCAGGGGCGTGGTGTTGATGGAGTTGTTGAGTTGCTCCTCGCCGTCGTCCGAGGCTTGGCCTACGTTCATGCCCATGGGCTTGACTCCAGGAAGGCGATGATCAGCGTTTGCCGGCGATGAGCACGTTGTGCAAGTCGCCTGCGAAGGCGCGCGTTTCGTCCATCACCGCCTTGTTGCGGCGGATGAGCCAGTTGTAGCCCATCACCGCCGGCACCGCCACGGCCAGGCCGATGGCGGTCATGATCAGCGATTCACCCACGGGGCCAGCGACTTTGTCGATGGACGCCTGGCCGCTGATGCCAATCTTGACGAGCGCGTTGTAGATGCCCCAGACGGTGCCAAACAGGCCCACGAAAGGCGCCGTGGAACCCACCGTGGCCAGGAAGGCCATGCCGTCTTGCAGGCGGTTTTGGATGTTGCCAACCGAGCGGTCGACCGACATGCTGATCCAGGTGTGTTTGTCGATGCTCTCGACCATCGTGCCTTCGTGGTGTTCGCTGGCCTTGATGCCTTGCTCGGCAATGAAGCGGAATGCCGAGCCTTCTTCCAGCGCCGTGACGCCGGCTTTCACCGAGTTGGCCTTCCAGAAGGTGTCTGCCGAACTGCGTGCGCTTTTGAGCATGGCGCGTTGCTCAAACAGCTTGGTGAACATGATGTACCAGCTGCCCATGGACATGATGACCATGATGATCAGCGTGGTGCGCGCGACGACGTCACCTTCGGTCCACATGGCTTTGAGGCCATAGGGATTTTCAACGGCTTCCTGGGCGATTTGCGGCGCGATGGACGGTGCCGCCGCTGGCGCAGGTGCAGCAGTGGCTGCCGGCGCCGAGGCTTGGGCAAATGCCGTCAAGGGCAGGCTCAAGGCCAGCACGAAGCCAGCCAGCAGCGCGGCCAGTGACTTGGCAGCCCAGGGACGGGCAGCGGTGGTTTGATTCATAGACATGAGGACTCCAAAGGGGACGGGGTGGCGCGGCCCGCAGCCGCGCACAGTGGGACGAAGATCAGTTCAGCTTCCAGACGTATTCAACTTCGAACGAGGCACCCACCGGCCGACCGTTTTCGTCGGCCCCGGCGCGGAACGTGCATTCGCTGAGCTTGGCCATGGCCACGCGGTCCAGCATCTTGTGCTCACGGGTAGAACCCGCCGAGCGCACCACTTCTGAGGCGTTCATCTTGCCGTCGGCGCCAATGGTGAAGCGAATGCGCGTGGTGCCCGTGGCTTCGGCGCGCGTGGCGGCTGACGGGTAGTCGTCGGCCGTGGGCGCGCAGGCCTGGACATTGGAGATGGCAGGACGCGCCGCCACCTTGGGCGGTGCCGGCGGCGCTGGCGGCGCAATGGGGGCTGGCGGGGCCACCGTCACGGTGACTGGTGGAGGTGCGACCTGGGTCGTCGTGATGGTCGGTGCCGCAGTTGGCGGCGGGTTCACGTTGACCTCGGGCGGTGGCACAAACGAAGGCGGAGGCGGCGCAAACTTGGGCGGCGGCGGCAGGTTTTCAGGCGGCGGCGGCGGCGGCGGCTTGACCTCTTCGATGATCTTGGTTTCAAGCGGCGACTTGATGACCTCGACCATGCGCTGTGCCAAGCCCGTGACCATGGCCCAACCAATCACCAGGTGAATTGCCAGCACGACGCCAAAGCCCACGGCGTGGCGGCCCGGGGCGCGTTGTTGTTGGGCGTAATCCAATCGATCCTCCTGCCCGGCTTGCATCGGCTTGACGCAAATCTCGGCAATGAACTGCAAGCTTGGGCCTCGTGAGCCACCTCGGATCGATGCGTCCGGGCGGCGCGACTATATCCCGAAGCCCCACAATTTCGCCCCGGGGCATCACCCTAGGCAAAGGGTCTGCAGCGTGTACCCACAGGTAACTGTCGCGAGCCAGCATGTTTTGGTTTCTGGCTCGTTTTTTGCGGCGCTAAACCTGCCCGCGCGCCAGTGCCAGCAGGCGTTGCAAAGCCAACCCGGCCGCGCCAGGCTGGTCACACAGCACGACCTCGCGCGACGGAATCGAGCGTAACCCGGTGAGCTGGCGCTTGGCCAACTGGCGTGTGGCCGCGATGCCTTGTTCACGCAGCCCGTCTTGCGTGCCGCTGTCTAGCGCTTGCCAGGTTTGGCGGTAGCCGACGCAGCGAATTGAAGGCAAGTCAGCATGCAGGTCACCGCGTGCGCGCAGGGCTTGCACCTCGGCCACCAGGCCGGCGTCGAGCATGGCCTCAAAGCGATGGGCGATGCGCCCGTGCAGCCAGGCGCGCGAGGCCGGCTCCAGCGACAGCAGCGGCCAGTCGGCGGCGCCCAGTGTCTGGCTGCGTGTGTCGTCCTGGTGCCAGGCCGACAGGGGCCGGCCGCTGACTTGCCAGACTTCCAGCGCGCGCTGTATGCGCTGGCTGTCGGCCGGCGCCAGGCGCGCGGCGGTGCTGGGGTCGACGCGCGCCAGTTCGGCGTGCATGGCCGGCCAGCCCAGGGTGGCGGCACGGGCTTCTATCTGTGCACGCACCGCCGCGTCGGCCCCTGGCATGGCGTGCAAGCCTTGACGCAGCGCCTTGAAGTAGAGCAAGGTGCCACCCACCAGCAAAGGCAGGTGGCCACGGGCGCGCACGTCGGCCACGCACTGCAAGGCGTCCGCCACAAAACGCGCGGCTGAGTAACTGTGCAGCGGGTCCACGATGTCGATCAAGTGGTGCGGCACCAAGGCACGCTCGGCGGCGCCGGGTTTGGCGGTGCCGATGTCCATGCCGCGATAGACCAAGGCCGAGTCGACGCTGATGATCTCCAGCGGCAACTCGCGCGCCAGTTCGCTGGCCAGCGCCATGGCCAATGCCGATTTGCCCGACGCGGTGGGCCCGGCCAAGCAGATCGCGAAGGCCTTCATCGCCCGGCCTTGCGCACCCGCGTCCATGCCACGCAACAGGTGGCGGCTGACCAAAAAGCCAGGCCCCCCATCAGCGCCCGCCCGCTGTGGTCCAACGCCACGCTCAGCCAGCTGCCGACGCCAAAAGCCACCGGCGCCAGCACGGCACCCAGCGCACCACCGTCCAGCGTGAAAAACCCGCCACGCGCCACCGTGCCGGCCATGGTGGGCTGAGCGTGCGCCATGCGGGCGCCCAGTTCGTGCGTCAGCAGTGGCAGCGCGGGCAGGTAGACATCGGTGGCTACCGGCTGCAGGCCCAGCAGCAGCGCCAGCGTGAAGGCGGCCTGACGGTGGCTCAGCGCTGCGGGGGTCCGGGGACTCATCTCGGCTGAGCTTAGCAGGCAGTTTGTGCTGGCGGTTCGTGCTCGCCATTCGTGCTCCCTATGCGTGCTCTCTATGCGTGCTCTCTATGCGTACCCGCTATTCGCGCCCGCCATCCACGTCACTCGTGCCGGCGCCATCGCGTTTCGTCGCATGCCGCTGGCTCCCCCGTGCGGGCCTGTGCATCATGGCCGCATCCTTCAACTGCCCAAGCTTGACGCCCATGCCACTGATTGCATCCCACCGCCTCGGCCTTTTCTTGCTCTTCATGTCGGCCTTGCCGCTCGGCGCACAAACCCTCAAAGACCCGGCGCTGGAAGCGCTCTACGTGGCCGAAAAAGCCGACGAGTTGCAGCAGGCCGCCAGTCAGCGTGTGGCGGCGCAAAGCGACGACGCGCAAGCCGTGCTGGCGCTCGCCCTGGCCGCGTTGGAGCGCGACGACAGCGCCGCACAAATCAAAGCCCTGGCCCTGGCCCAGGCCTGCGCAGAAAAGCAGCCGCGTGCCGCGCCCTGCCACTACGCCCACGGTGTTTTGTTGGGCATCACGGCCATGAACGAAGGCATGATCAAAATGGCGCGCAGCACCGGCACCATCCGCGCTGCGCTGAGCACGGCGCACGAGATCGACCCCGCTTGGTACCCGGCGCGCAGCGCACTGCTGGAGTTTTACTTGTTGGCGCCCGGCATGATGGGTGGCAGCACCTCCAAGGCCAGCGAACTGGCGCGCAGCGCCCCCAAGCCCGAGCAGGTGGCCGCCTTGCAAGGCCGCGTGGCGATGCAGGACAAGCACTTCGACGCCGCCTTGGCTGCCTTCACGGCGCTGCCCGCCACGATGGAACACGCGCTGGCCTCAGACGTGCGCGGCTGGGGCACGCAGGCCGGCCTGGGTGCCGTGAACGCGGCGCAGTCGGCCAAGGCGCTGCCTTTCTTTGAGCGCCTGACGCGCGAACGACCCGGCCATGCCGCTGGCTTTTACGGCCTGGCGCGCTCGCGTGGTGAATTGGGTGAATGGACCGAAGCGCTCAAGCTTTTGGAGACTGCGGCCAGCAAAAGGCGCGCTGAAGACTGGCCCATCAGCTACCGGCTGGGCATTGCACAACAGCAACTGGGCCGCAACGACGCCGCCAAGGCTTCCTACGCACGCTTCATCGCGGCCGGCAAAGGCCAGAAGGCGTCACTGGAAGACGCACGCAAGCGGCTGGAGCAACTCGGGTCTTGAACCCTGGGGGTCTTCAGCGGCTGGGCAGCTAACTTGAGCGTTAGGCTTTTCGCGCAACCGGTTCAGAAACGCTCGTCGTCGCGCAGGTAGCGCCACTGCCCGGCCGGCAATTGCCCCAGTGGCACGCTGCCAATGCGCACCCGCTTCAAGCCCAGCACTTCCAGGCCCACCAGTTCGCACATGCGCCGTATTTGGCGCTTGCGGCCTTCGCGCAGCACAAAGCGCAACTGGTCTTCGTTTTGCCAGCTCACGGCGGCCGGGCGCAGCAAGATGCCGTCCAGACTCAGGCCTTGGCGCAGCTTGGCCATTTCTGAGTCAGGCAAACGCACGTCAGGGCCTTCTTTGGTGTAGGCCACACGCACCAGGTATTCTTTTTCGACGCGTGTCTGGTCGCCAATCAGACGCTTGGCGACACGGCCGTCTTGCGTGAAGACCAGCATGCCGGTCGAGTCGATGTCCAGCCGCCCCGCCGGCGCCAGGTGGCGCAGGTGGCCGGGGTGGAAGTTGATGCCCGAAGTGTCGCCTGACCAGCGGTTGGCCGGCGTCACCAGCGTGATCGCCGGCTCGTGCCCGTCTTCGGCCTGGCCACTGACCAGGCCCATGGGTTTGTGCAGCAGCACCGTGACTTGACGCGCTTGCTCCTGGCGCGCGCGGGGGTCGATGTCGATCACGGCATCCAGGCTCACACGCTGGCCCAGTTCAACCGGCCGGCCGCCCACCTTGACCCAGCCGGCGGCGATCCAGTCGTCGGCTTCGCGGCGCGAGGCCAGGCCACGTTCGGTGATGAGCTTGGAGACACGCACGCCTTC
>JANNEX010000276.1:0-28247 GCA_031379155.1 Rubrivivax sp. | reverse complement strand
TCTCAAGGACCGCCCCATGCACGCCTGGCTCTGTGAAACCCTGGACGGCGTTGACGCGCTGCAGTGGCGCGAACTGCCCACGCCCGAGCCCAAGGCCGGTGAAGTGCGCGTGGCCATCAAGGCCGCCAGCCTGAATTTCCCTGACCTGCTCATCGTGCAGGGCAAGTACCAGTTCAAGCCGCCCTTGCCCTTTGTGCCGGGCTCTGAATACGCCGGCCTGATTGACGCCGTGGGCGAAGGTGTCAGCCACCTCAAGCTTGGCGCGCCAGTGGCGGTGATTGCTGGCACGGGCGGCTTTGGCACGCATGCCTGTGTCGATGCCGCGCGTGTGCTGCCCTTGCCACCGGGTTTCGATTTGAACGACGGCGCGGCCTTCGCTTTCACCTACGGGACATCGCACCACGCGCTGATGGACCGCGCACAACTCAAACCCGGTGAGACGGTGCTGGTGCTGGGCGCTGCGGGCGGTGTGGGCAGCGCCGCTTTGCAAATCGCCAAGGCCGCAGGCGCCAAGGTCATTGCTGCGGCGTCCACCGACGAAAAGTGTGCTCTGTGCAAAACGCTGGGCGCAGATGCCACGCTCAACTACGGCACGCAAGACGTGCGCGAAACGCTCAAAGCACTGACGGGTGGCAAAGGCCCTGACGTGGTCTACGACCCCGTGGGCGGCGCGCTGGCCGAGCCGGTATTTCGCTCCATCGCCTGGCGCGGCCGCTACCTGGTGGTGGGCTTTGCGGGTGGCGCCATTCCTGCGCTGCCGTGGAACCTGGCGCTGCTCAAGGGTGCTTCGGTGGTGGGTGTGTTCTGGGGCGACTTCGTCAAGCGCGAACCGCAGGCCAACGCAGCAGGCTTGATGCAACTGGCGCAGTGGTATGCGCGGGGCTTGGTCAAGCCGGTGATCGACCGCAAGCTGCCCATGGCCGACATCCGCGCGGCCTATGAACGCATGGGTTCACGCCAGGTGCTGGGCAAGCTGCTGCTGGTCAACGTGTAAGCACACCCGCAAGAGCGAAGGTGGCGCGCGCGAACCGCGCTAGCATCGCGCTCTCTCGGCTTTGGAGAGCCCGCCTGTGGCCGTCAAGGTACTCATACTCGAAGACAACCCGGTGGCGCGCAGCTTCTTGTGCCGCGTGGTGCGCGAAAGCTTCAGCGACGCCATCATGCTCACCGAAGCCGGTGACCTTGAAAGTGCGCGGCGCCACATCTCGCTGACGGGCGGCGCCCAGGGTCTGCACGGCGTGGATCCGTTCAAACTGATCCTGGTCGACCTTGAACTGCCCGACGGCAACGGCATGGAGTTGCTGTCTGAGCTGACGCACTACCCGGCCACCAAGATCGTCACCACGCTGTACTCTGACGACGACCACCTCTTCCCGGCCTTGCAGTGCGGTGCCGACGGCTACTTGCTCAAGGAAGACCGCTTCGAGGTGCTGGTTGAAGAACTGCAAAAAATCGTGCGTGGCCAGCCGCCTTTGTCACCGGCCATTGCGCGGCGTTTGCTGACCCACTTCAGGCAAGGCAGTGGCGGTGACGCGCAGGCGCCTGACTCGGGCTTTGCGCCCGCCGCCTTCACCACCAGCAAGCCAGTGCCGATTGAAAAAGTGCCCGACCATGACCGCCTGACGCCGCGCGAAAGCGAGGTGCTCACCTACTTGAGCAAGGGCTTCACGATCAAGGAAATTGCCAGCTTGATGGGCATCAAGTGGTTCACGGTCAACGACCACATCAAGTCCATCTACAAAAAGCTCAACGTCTCCAGCCGCGCCGAAGCTGCCGTGCTGGCCAGCAAACAAGGCCTGGTGTAGAGCACGGGCGCGGCGCCCATGGCAGCCACCGCACCGCGCCAAGAATCCGGTTTTGAAGCCAGCACGTTTGAGACGAGCGCAGCGGGGCTCATGCCCTGGCTTGCCCTGGCCGGCCGTCGCCGCGTGCTGGTGGCCGCTGCCCTGCTGGGCTGCCTGGCGATCTTTGGGCTGACGCGCTGGCTGGCCACCACGGCGCACCTGGACGCGCAATGGTCCAGCAATGCCCAGGGCGCGCTGGTCTTGCAGTCCAGCCCCTTGCCGGCTCTGCAAGGCTTGCAAGGCCAGGTGCTGCTGACCGTGGGCGATGGGCAGGGCCAGCAGCGCAGCGTGGACGCGCTGCTGCTGCACCGATCACCGCGCTGGCAGGTGCATGACGCCGAGCGCAGTCGACAAGTCGCACAGCACGAATGGCTGGCCCAGCGCCTGGCGGCGGGCACGGTGGAGTTGCAGTTTGCGTCTGGTCAGCGCGTGCTGCTTGCTGCCCAGCCGCGCGGCTATGCGGGCCAGGGCCTGCTGCTGTGGCCGCTGATGGGCCTGGCGCTGCTGCTGGCCCTGTGCGGCGTGGTGGTCATGCTGTCCAAGCCCCACACCCGCAACGCCTTGTTCATGCTGATGGCGCTGTGCCAGGCTGCGAATCTGATCTTCATCGCGCTCGAGACCACACGCGGGCTGGGCCTGCCGCTGGGCGCGGCGGCGCTGGACCTCGACCTGCGCCTGGCGCTGGACGCTTGCACCGGTGCGGCCATGGTGCACGTCTTTTTGCTGCACCCACAACGCCTGCCCCACGCCAACCTCTGGGCCACGGCCGTCTGGGCCGGCGTGGCCCTGCTGCTGGCGCTGCTGCATGGCGCTGTGCTGGCCCCGGCCTGGTGGTGGGCACAGGGTCTGTGCCTGACCTTGGGGCTGATGGCGCTGCTCCTGGTGCGGCGCAGTTACCGCATCGAGCCCAACCCCTTTGCCATCGTCATGCAGCGCTTTGGCCTGGTCACCCTGGGCACCCTGGTGCTGGTGACGGTGGCGGTGGCCAGCAGCGCCCACCTGCCGGGTGTGGCGCATGGCGTGGCGGTGGGCGCGTCGCTGGCCTGGTACTTGTTTCTGGCTTCGCTGCTGCTGTTGACACCCTTCTTGGCACGCAGCCGTTTGTTGCTGCGCGAATTTGCGCTGCTGGCTGGCATCAGCACGGTGGCAGCGTCGATGGACTTGCTCTTTGTGGCCGTTTTTTCATTCGGGCCTTTCACCTCGCTGGCGCTGGCCGTGTTTGCGGCGCTGGCCGTCTATGCCGGGGCGCGGCAATTCATCCTCAACCACATGCTGGGCCGCAGCCTGTTGACCACCGAGCGCACCTTTGACCACATCTACCGCGCTGCGCGCGAAGTGCAGGCCCAGCCGCAGCGCTACCCGCTGGTGCTGGGCCAGTTGCTGCGTGAACTCTTTGAGCCGCTGGAGCTGGTGCGCGCCAGCCGTGTGCCCACGCGGGCCCGCGTGCTGGGTGGCGGTGCGGCGCTCGTGGTGCCCATGCGCATGGGCAATCAAGACGGCGCCACTCCCACCGCCTTGTTGCTGCGTTATGCCCAGCGTGGCCAGCGCCTGTTCACGCACGAAGACGCCCGCCTGACTGAGCGTGTGGTGCAGCAACTGCGCCGCGCCGTGGCCTACGACCAGGCGGTGGAGCGTGGCCGCCATGAAGAGCGGCTGCGCCTGGCGCAAGACCTGCATGACGACATCGGCGCGCGCCTGCTCACGCTGATGTACCAGGCCCCGACCACCGAGATGGAAGACTACATCCGTCACACCTTGCAAGACCTGAAGACACTGACACGAGGCCTGGCCGCCGCCGAGCACCGCCTGTCGCACGCTGCCGCCGAGTGGAAAGCCGACCTCAGCCACCGCCTGGTTGCCGCCCAAGGTCAGCTTGGCTGGGCTTTCAGCGCCGATGAAGATCTGCGCCTGTCTGTGGTGCAGTGGTCGGCCCTGACCCGCGTGCTGCGCGAACTGGTCAGCAATTCGCTCTACCACGGCCACGCCAGCCGGGTCGACGTGAGCTTTGTGCTGGAGGGCAGCAAACTGGCGCTGACGGTGGCTGACGACGGCGGCGGCGGCGACCCCAAGGCCTGGTCGCACGGCCTGGGTTTGGGCGGCGTGCGCAAGCGCGTCAAGCTGCTGGGCGGCCATGTGGTGTGGCGCCAAAACGAGCCGCGCGGCATCATCTGCCAGGTGCAGGTGGACGGCTTCGAACGCCAGGTTTGAGGGACGGGCATCTGCGGCTGGTTTAAGGACTGGCCCGGGGGTTGCCCCGGTCAACGCCGGCCTGGCGGCCACGTTGAGCGGCATGTGCGCGCCTGGAACGCGCCAAGGGGGCACAAAGCCCCCATGACACCCCTCAGTGCCGGCCCTTTGAAAACGAGGACAATACAGGCTTCGCGTCGACCGGGCATCACCCCGGCCCTCATCCCGCCATGAACATTCGCCGCACCCCCACCATGACAGAAACCGCCGGACCCAAGCTTCGTCAAACCCAGGCCGAATACACGGCCGCCCGGCCGCACGCCGAACCCGGTGTCAAGCCCATGATGTCCAGCTCGAAGATGTACGTGTGCATCAAGTGCCACGCCAACTTCAAGACCGGTGACGGCAAGCCCGACCCGCGCCTGCGCGGCCTGGGCCGCTGCAACAACTGCCTGGGTGTCACCGTCACCACGCCCTGATCACTTTTTCAAACCCTAACGGAGTTAGTCAGTCCATGTCGCACACCACCCGCCGTGTCTTCCTGATGCAAGTGGCCGCCAGCGGCGCGCTTGTGTCCGCTACTGTGGCCGCGTCTTCTGCTCAGGCGCAAGCTGCCAAGGTCGATGAAAAAGATGCCCAGGCCGTGGCCCTGGGTTACGTCGCCGACACCGCCAAGGCCGACGCCAAGAAGTTCCCCAAACACGCCAACGACCAGAAGTGCAACAACTGCGCCCTGTACCAAGGCAAGGCCACCGACGCCGCTGGCGGCTGCCCGCTGTTTGGCACCAAACAAGTGGCCGGCGCGGGCTGGTGCAGCGCCTGGGCCAAGAAGGGCTGATTTCTTGGCGACTTCAAGGCGGATACGCGGCAGTCTTTGCCGCATCCCACTAACGGCCCTGAGGGGCCGTTTTTTCTTGGCCGCGCAGTGCTATGCCAGCAAGGCCACCACCTCTTGCGCTATTGCCATGGCGCTGGTCAAGCCGGGCGATTCAATGCCAAACAGGTTGACCAGCCCTGCCACGCCGTGCTGCGCCGGGCCGTCCAGGCGGAAGTCGGGCGCGCTCTGGCCCGGGCCGTGGATCTTGGGGCGCACGCCGCTGTACGCGGGCTGCAAAACAGCGCCGGGCAAGGCCGGCCAGTAGCGGCGGATGGCATCTTCGAAGCCTGCCGCACGTTGCGGGTTGACGGCGTAGTCGATGTCTTCGGGCCGCTGCACGTCCAGCCACTCCAGGTCAGGGCCAAAGCGCGCCTGGCCGCCCAGGTCCAGCGTCAGGTGCACGCCCAGCCATGCGTCCACTGGCGCCGGGTAGACCAGGCAAGTAAACGGCGCAGCGCCGGCCAGCGCAAAGTAGCTGCCCTTGGCGAAGTGTTCTTGCGGCACCTGCTGCGGCGCCAAGCCCTCGAAGCCACGCGCCAACGCACAGGCATGCAGCCCTGCAGCGTTGACGACGCGGTGCGCTTGCAGCTCAAAGCCTTCGCCGTCGCTGTGCACCCGCACCACGGCCGGCTGGCCGGGCGTGAAGCGGGCGCCCAGCACCGTGCTTTGCAAGGCCACGCTGCCCCCGGCGCGCTCCAGGTCGCCTTGCAAAGCCAGCATGAAAGTGTGGCTGTCGACAATGCCGGTGCTGGGCGACCACAGCGCTTGGGTGCAGTGCAAGGCCGGCTCGCGGCGCTGCGCCTGGGCAGCGCTCCACATCTCAGTGGGCACGCCGTTGGCGGTGGCTTTGTCTTGCAAGGCTTGCAGCGCGGCGTGCTGGTCGACAGCCGTGGCCACCACCAATTTGCCGCAAAGGCGGTGCGGCACACCATGGCTGGCGCACAGCGCCAGCAGCAGCTCTTTGCCGCGCACACACAGCCGTGCCTTGGCCGAGCCGGGGGTGTAATAGAGGCCGGCGTGGATGACCTCGCTGTTGCGTGAACTCACGCCCTGGCCTATGCCATTGGCGGATTCAACCACCACCACTTCCTGCCCGGCCTGCGCCAGCGCACGGCCCACTGCCAGGCCCACGACGCCAGCGCCAATCACCAAAGCGTCAATGCGGTCCAAGGCGTTTTCAGCCCAGTGGAGTCACGTCGCTGCAGCCCGGCTCTTGCGCCACCGCGTCCAGGTCTTGTGGCTCGGGCAGGCCGCTCATCGCTTCACCTGGGTCAGCACCTTGGTCACCCCCTACGGTTTGGCTGCGCCAAAAGCTGTCCACGACGGCGAACAGCCGTAGTCCTCCTGCCCACTTTCGCTGCCCGAAGGTGCCGGGAACAGCCTGCGGTCGGTCTTGGCCTTCATCGTCGTTTCAAAATAGGCCCCGCTTGGGAAGCCGCTTTGTGTGAGCAGCGCATCCAGGTCGGCTTCGCGCAGCGCAGCCAACTGGCGAAAGACCACGCTGCGCCCAGCCCGCTGGCGCTGCTCCATGGTGTTGCGCCGCAGCGCATTCCACAGCGGGTAGTGCAGGTCTTGTTGCATGGTCTTGTGCACCTCATGACGCTCAGCCGGGGCGCGGCCGCGTTCGGCTTCGAAGGCCGGTTTGACGCAGGTCTCAGTGGCCAGTTTCACGCCCGGCAACACAGCCTGCGACAAGTGCACGTTGAGGCGCGCGAGGAACTCAAAGCGCGCCACTTCGTCGCGGGTGGCCTGCGGAAAAACCGCGTGCTGGCCGACCTGGCTCCAACTGGGTTGGACTGTGCTGCTCATGCAAAAAAACTCAGGGCGTGTGCGTGGTCGGGAACGAATCGAACTGTCCGGTTTGGTGGCAAGTAAGGTGTCCGCTTGCTGTTGATGCGATTGTGCGCCGCCGGCAAAGGCGTGCAGGGCCTGATGCGTGCCGACGTTGACGGCGTGGTGACCGAACACGGCGTGGCCCGCCCGCGCCATCAAGGCGTGGACGCACGCGACCGGGCCCTGATGGCGCTGGCCGCACCCGAACACCAAGACGCGCTGCAAAAGGCCTGGCATTCACTGCGCCGCGCGCTCTGAACCCGCACACTGTTGGCCCCAAGAGCGTTGGCTATTGACCCCCAAAAAGTCCCTCGTTACCGCGCCATGGCCGATGAGCTGATCAAGGCCATCGCAAGCCGCCGCTACCCGGTGGGAGGTGCGCTGCCGCCAGACGGTGGACACCATTGAAGACCTGCTGCAGTACGGCAGCGAAAGCCGCTTGCAGCTGCTGCGCGCCAGCGAAGCCAAGGTAGACGCACCGCTTGCCCTGCGCCTGGGCTGCGCGAGCGGCACACGCTGCATCAAGCTGGACGCCGTGCGCAGTGAACGTGGCCAAGCGGGCCGGCCGTTTGCGTTCACGCACGTGTGGTTCCCGCCCCAGCCAGCGCGCAAGCGTGACAAGCTGCTGCGCACGGACACTGCCATTGCCACCCTGCTGTCGGCGCTGGACGCGCGCACGCTGGGCCGCATCGAACAGACCTTCACCGCAGAAGCGCTGGACGCTGACATGGCCAGCCACTTGCAAGTGCGCAAAGGCGCGCCCACGCTGCGGGTGGACCGCGCCTACTTCAATCGCCAAGGTGCGCTGATCTTGCTGGCCAGCCCCATCAAGCTTGACGACGCGCGCCTGCCCGTGTAGGCGCCACCCTACGCCGAGTGAGCCGTCGCGCCGATAGCGCGCCGCTAGACGAAGGCCGAGCATCGGTTCCCTGGACGCGAACCTCGCGGACGATTGGGAAGACGGGCCATGACCGCTGCGCACCATGCTTGGCAAACTCCTGCGATCAGTAGCGCATGGGCACTGAGGCGGGCAAGCCGATTGCGGCGGCCGTCGCTGGGCGCTGCACGGCGATGGACGGTCTGGCTCGCCATGGCTGCCTGCCTGGGCGTACTGATGCTGTTGTTGGCCTTTCAGCGCGTGGTGCTGCAAGGTGTGCAACAGAGTGACTCGCGTCACCGCGCCAGCGCCGCGCACACCGACGGGGTCTGGCGTTGCGGTGCGCTGCGCGGCGTCAGCGAACGCGCGGAGTGCCGCGTGCAAAACGACGCCGCACGCGCTGCGGCAGCGGTCTATGCCGCCAACCACTGAACTCGAATGACCACGCTGGCCAAGCCGGTTTCAACGCGGGCGTAGCAGGGACAGCGGCGTACTCGCGCTTGGCAAGGCCTGTGCTCGCATGTCAGCCAGCAAGCGCTGCAACTCTTTGCGCACCACGGCGTAACACTCCTATGGCGGTGGTGGGGAAGTAGGCATGCTGCAACTGCTGGCCGGGCTCATAGAGCATCTCGCCCAGCGGCAGGCTGACACGCTCCAGCTGCGGCGCCAGGCGCTCGAACTCGGCGCCGGGCTGCGCCGCGACAAGCCGCTTCTGTTGGGGTTCGGCGATGGGCGTCAGCATCCAAGGCCAACACTCAGTGCTTGGCCAACACTTCGGCGCCAACGCCGCGAAAGCCGGTGTAGCGGCAGGACCGGTTGAACATAGGCTCGCCGCTGACGCGGAACTGCCGCGTGGCCCCCTTGGCGTCAACGCGGCTGAAGGCGAAGTCCAGGAAGGGCTGGCGCGCCGCGATCAAGGCTTGCAGGGTGCGCCGCTCTTCCTCGTTCCAGCCGGGCGCGTCCAGGTCTCCGTTGGTGCCCAAAAAGGCGCTGACGCCCAGGCCCAGCATCTCTTCCACGGTGCCCGAAACCTGGGTGAATTCGCCGTTTTCGTTTTGTTCCCAGTACCAGTCCGAGGCCAGCTCGGTGAAGCGGCGGAAGCGCTCTTCGCTGGCCACCAATTCTGCGGTGCGCTCGCGCACGGTCTTTTCCAATTCCTGGGCGTAGTTGGTGAGCTTTTTGTAGAGCAGGCGCACCTCCAGCATGTTGTGGATGCGTGTCTTGACCTCCACCAGGTCGAAGGGCTTGCTGATGAAGTCCTTGGCCCCCGCTTGCAAGGCGCGCAACTTGTGCTCGGGCTGTGCCGTCAGCACCACCACCGGCAGGTAGCTGTCGTCGTTGTCGGCCTGCAAGCCTTCCATCACGCCAAAGCCGTCCAGGCCCGGCATCTGCAAGTCCAGCAGGATCAGGTCGTAGCGCTTGCCACGGTGCAAGTTGCGCACCTGGTGCGGGTCGGTGGTCGATGCCACATTGCCGTAGCCGGCCTCGCGCAGCACGCGCTCCAGCAGTTGCACGTGGGCTTGCTGGTCATCAACGATCAGGATTTCGGCGTTGAGCAGTTCCTGGCTTGAAACCATCATGGTGTTTCCTCGGCGGCGGCGCGCGCCGTGTTCGTGGTGGCAAGGGCCAGGTCCAGCGTGTGCATGAACTCTTCCACGCGCATGGGTTTGGTCAGGTAGCGAAAGAAGCCTGCGGCCAGGCCGGCCTCAATGTCTTGCGGCATGGCGTGTGCGCTCAGCGCAATCACCGGGATGTGCGCCGTGGCCGGGTCTTGCGCCAACAGCTCCATGGCCTGCACACCGCCCAGGCCGGGCAGGTGAATGTCCATCAACACCACGTCGGGTGCGGCCGCGCGCGCCATCTCAATGCCCTGCTGGGCATGTTGCGCACACAGCAAGCGCAGCCCGGGCCGGCGCGCAATGAGCTTTTCCACCAGCTTCATGTTGGCGGCGTTGTTCTCGATGCACAGCACGGTGCGCACAGACGTCTCGCCCAGCGCTCGCAGCGCGGCCAGGTCAGGCGGCTGGGCCACGGCGGCGTGTGGCATGGCGGCGGCGTCAAGCTCAAACCAGAAGCGGCTGCCCAGGCCGGGGGTGCTGTCCACACCAATGCGCCCGCCCATCAGATCAACCAACTGCTTGCTCACCACCAGGCCAATGCCGGTGCCCTGCACAGCACTGTCTTCCTGCCCCAGCCGGTTGAAGGGCTGGAACAACTGCGCCAGCTGCGGCGCCGTCAGGCCGGGCCCGGTGTCTTGAACACTGACGCACACACGCTGCCCAGGCAGCACGTTGCAGCGCACGTCCACCTGGCCACCGATGCGGTTGTATTTGATGGCATTGCCGAGCAGGTTGATGAGCACCTGCTTGGCCCGCGTGCGGTCGGCCTGCACAAAGCAGGGCCGCTCAAAACGCGGGAAGTTGACGCGCACGCCGCGGCCTTGCGCTTGCTCTTGGAGCATGGCTTGGCAATCTGCCATCAACTCACCCAATGAAATGGCCTGCGCCGACAGCTGCAACTTGCCCGACTCGATCAAGGCCAGGTCCAGGATCTCGTTGATCAAGGCCAGCAGGTACCAGCCGGCCTGCAAGATCTGATCGACACTGTCCTTTTGCGCCGCGTTGGGCGCAGGCGTGCCGCTCTCTATCAACTGGGCAAACCCCAGGATGGCATTCAAGGGCGAACGCAACTCGTGGCTCATGCTGGACAGGAAGTCCGACTTTGCGCGCTTGGCTTTGTCGGCCGCCGCAGTGGCCACGTGCAAAGCGGCTTCAATGCCTTTGCGCTCGCTGCTGTCGCTGAACAGGATGGCCACCTGGCGCAAGTGCGGCGCGCCCAGGCGAAAGGCGTAGACATCGAACCAGCGCCCCATCGACTCGGCGTGGCTTTCGATGCGCACCGGTTCACCCGTCATGGCCACCGCACCGTAGGCCTCGAACCAGATGGCCTCAAGCTGCGGCACCAGCTCGCTGATCAGCCTGCCCGTGGCGCTCACCAAGCCGCTTTGCCGCTCGAACGACGGGTTGACCTGCAAAAAGCGGTAGTCGTTGGCCTGGCCCCGTTCATTGAACTTCATCTCGATGATGCAAAAGCCCTCGTCGATGGAGTTGAAGAGTGCCCGGTAGTGCTCTTCAGAGTCACGCAGCGCAGCGTCGGCGTGTTGGCGTGCGGCCAGCAGGCTGAAGCGTTCGATGGAGTTGGCCACCGCGCGCGCCAGGCCTTGGGCGCTGGTCCAGCGTTTACCGATGTAGTCCTGCGCACCGGCGCGCAGCAGCGCCGGCCCTTCTTCGTTGTCGGCGGCCGTGATCACCACCACCGGGCAGGGCGGCAGTTTAGCGCCGTTGCGCAAGGCGGCCAGCACTTCGGGCGCGTCCATGTCGGGCAGGTGGTAGTCCAGCAGCACACAGTCGATGCGGCCGTTGGAGGCGTCCAGCGCCATGCGCAGGCCCTCGGCGCCGCCTGCGGCCTCGCTGAAACGGTAGCGCCGCTGGGCGCCTTGCAGCAGCATGCGGCGCAGGTCGGCGCGGTCTTCGGCGTTGTCGTCGATGAGCAGGATGTGCCAGGGTTCCTGATTCATCGCGTGGCGCTCAGGTGGGTGGGCAACACTGCCTGGCGCAGCCAGTAGTCCAAGAGCTGCTCGCCCGCGTGGCGTGCTTCAAGCGTTGCAGGATCTCGGCGCAGGCCGCAGTGCCGATCAGCTGACGGGTACTGCGGCTGGGGGCAGGAATGGCAGACATGGCGGGTAGAGCAGAGTGACGCTTCGCAAGGGCGATGATCCTGTCCCCATGCGGCCCCGTCTGTACGCTGCCGTACAGACGGGGCTGGAGGGGCAGGAGGGGCTCAGGGGGCAGGAGGCTGACTTGTCAGGCCTGCCGAGCGCCCACGTCAGCGCCCACGTCAGCGGCCGCGGCGGTGTTGCAAGAAGGCGAACAAGGCCAGGCCGGCAGCGAGCATCGCTGCACCGTGCGCTTCGGGTACCGGTGTCACTGCCGGGCTGGCGCTGCCGATGAAAAAGGTCTCGGGCCCGCCAGTGGCATCGGTCAAGCTGGCCCACAGACCGACGCGCACGTCTGCCCCTGGCGGGCCCGATCGGTCAATGGCCATGCCGGCACCCGCCCATTGCGCGGCGTCCAGCCCGAACACGAAACCCGCCTGGCCTGTGGTTGAACTGAAGATTTGGCGGTGCAGCCACTTGCGGTGGCTGACAGGGCCGCCGCACTCGCTGGCGTTGAGGCGCACGGCAAGGCTGAAAAAAAGCAGCCCCCGAGGAGCCGCTTTGTGGGTTGCGAGAGAGCGCGAACCGTCAGGCGCGCGGTTCACCCTGCTCGTTGACCGACACCGTGGCGCCTGGCGGGGTGGTCATCTGCATGCGGTGCTCAACGCCGCGGAAGTTGTAGGTCACGTCCCAGTACGCGGCGTGGGCCTGGGCGGGGTTGTTGGTGCAGCGCTGCACGTTTTGCGTCGTCACCTGCTGGCCGCCACTGCCGCGCCCGACGTTACCGCCTATGGCTGCACCGGCCACGGCACCAACGCCAGTGGCCACATCCTTGCCCCTGCCGCCGCCCACCTGGTGGCCAAGCACGCCGCCAAGCACCGCGCCAAGCAGGGCGCCCGGCACGTTGGTGCTGCCGCGTTGTTCTTGCGTCACCTGTTGCGGTTCGACCCAGCAGCGCTGGCCCGAGTCTTCAAGCACCGCGCGCACGGAGGTGATGTTGGCCTCATACACACGTTCGCTGCCGCGCCGGCCGTAGTCATACACGGCCACTGGCGGGGGCGAATAGCGGTTGTCTTCGACACGCGACGACGGCCCCACGTCGCGCGCCGAGGAGATGCGGTCGTTCAAACCCATCGCCGAGAGTGAGGCGTACTGGCCAGGGCGCAGCACGACACAGCGGCCACCGTAGAGGGTGTTGTCGCAGACCTCCCAACGCTCGCCGCGCACCACGGCCGATGAGGCGCGGTCATTGAAGCCGCTGTTGCGAAAGTCGGGCACCGGGTTATCGGCCGTAAAGGTGCGGCCCTGGAAATTGTCGTCTTCGTAGAGCACCACCTGGCTGGTTTGGCGTGGCGGCGCCGGCGGCGCGTAGCGGTCTTCTTCGTAGCGCGCATTGCGTCCAACGGCCCGCACCGAGCTGACGCGGTCATTCAGCCCCATGGCGGCCAGTGACGGGTATTCGCCGCGGCGCAGGATCACGCAGCGACCGCGAAAGCGCGCGTCTTCGCACACTTCCCAGCGCTCCCAGCGGTTGCCACCCACCACCACGGACGAGGAGCGGTCGTTGAAGCCGAAGCGGTCGAGGTTGTTGATCTGGCGTTCGGTGGTGAAAGAGCGGCCCTGGTAGCCGTCATGTTCGTACAAGGTGACTTCAGCCGCCACCTGGCAGCTCAGCGCCACGCCAGCCACGGCCAGTGCGATTTTGGAAATTCGGTTCATGCAGTTCTCCGGTGGGTGCAGCCGGGGTACGGGACGAACCGCAGCGTGCAAACAGCAGGGCCAGTGTGCAAGTTGGCAGCCGCCGGGACCATCGGACAGCAGCGCCAACGCAGCTAGTCCTAGTCCTACGAAGCCCGTCGCCCAGGGTCAAGCCAGTGGCGCGCTTGTAGGACAACGCTGACACGACAGTGCGCCGGGTGCTGATGGCAGGCGGCCCGAACTGGGTGCAATATCGCGCTGCGTCCTTTTTGCCTCATGGACTGCGAACCCAATCCCAGCCCATGCAAGCGCTCAAGACCTACATCGTTGAAGACAGCCCGGTCATCCGCGACAGCCTGATCGCCACGCTTGAAGAGTTGGTGCCGGTCAAGGTGGTCGGCACCGCCGAGGATGAGTTCACCGCGCTGCAGTGGCTGAACCAGGCCGACAACACTGTCGATCTGGTGATCGTTGACATCTTCCTCAAAGGCGGTTCGGGCCTGGGCGTGCTGCGCGACGCACAGGCTCAGTCACGGGCCTTGATGACAGCGCGCAAGCTGGTCGTGCTGAGCAACTACACCACCCCAGACATGCGTCGCAAATGTACCGAGCTGGGTGCCGACCGGGTGTTCGACAAGTCACACGAGATCGACGCACTGATTGCCTACTGCGGGCAGTTGGCCGCCGAGGGCGTCAACGGTGCGGCCGTGATTGACGAACCCTGATCACGCGCCGACTGAGCGCCCGACTGCCGGGCAGCCAACGACCCAACGCCTGCCTGCGCAAAAACTGCCTGCGCAAAAACTACCTATTGGATGAGCCCGTTTTTCAGCGCGTAGTAAGTCAGGTCGCTGTTGGAGGCCAGGTGCATCTTCTCCATCACCCGCGTGCGGTAAGTGCTGACGGTCTTCACGCTGAGAGACATGCCGTCGGCGATGTGGCCCACGGTTTCGCCCTTGGCCAGGCGCAAGAAAACTTGCAGCTCACGTTCGGACAACTGCTCGTGCAGTGGCACGTCGGCGCCAGCGCCCAGGCCGTCGGCCAGGCGTTCGGCCACGGCAGCGGTGATGTAGCGCCGGCCGCGCGCCACGGTGCGGATGGCGCGCACGATCTCTTCGGGGTCGCAGTCCTTGTTCAAGTAGCCGCTGGCGCCCTGGCGCAGCAGCGCGGTGGCGTAGTGCTCTTCGGCAAAGCCGCTCAGGATCAGCACCGGCAGGTCGGGCGCACGGGCGCGGATGGCGGCCAGCGCATCCACGCCGCTTTGGTCGGGCATGCCGATGTCGAGCACGATGACATCGACATCGCCCTTGCGCACGATGTCAATCGCCTCGCGCCCGCTGGCGGCCTCAGCGACGACTTCAAAATCAATCTGGTCGGCGAAGAACTGGCGCAACCCGGCACGCACCATGGCGTGGTCGTCGACGATGGCGATGCGGATCATGGTGGGCGTGGGCTCATTGGCCTGCATGATCGCACTTTTCAAGGGGATGCCCGGTGATGAACGCATGGACGGTGCTCAAACAAAACCCGGTCGTCTGCGCGCTGGCCCTGCTGGCGGCGGTGGCCCTGATCTTTGTCAGTGAAGGCACTTACTGGCAGTCGTTGGCGACCCTTGAACGCCTGGCCGTGGGCATGCAAGAACGCAGCAACGTGCGCGAAGTGCAGGTAGGCATGCTCGGTGCCGAGACCGCCCAACGCGGCTATCTGTTGACCGGCCGCAAGGATTATTTGGAGCCCTACGCCGGTGCTCTCAAGGAGAGCCATGAATCGCTGGACGATCTGGTCGGTTTTTACAGCGGCAACGCAGCCTTGCAGCACAGCTTGGCCTTGCTGCGCCAGGCCGTGGTGGCCAAAGAGGCCGAGATGTCGCAAACGCTTCGCCTCCATGACGAAGGCCAGGCGGCGGCCTTGGCATTTGTCGCCAGCGACCACGGCTTGACGCAGATGAACACCATCCGCCGCCTGACCACCGAGCTGTTGGCGCAGGACACCCAGGTGCGTGAGCGCCAGCGCAGCGACTTGCAGTCCACGCTGGCGTTCAGCCGCGTGGGTGTGGCCAGCTTGAGCTTCAGCGGCCTGCTGGCGCTGCTGCTGTACCTGCGCCACAGCCTGACCCTGAAGGCCCACGAGTTGGCCTTGAAAGGCCTGGCGCAGATTGAACACGAGCGGCTTGAAGTTGAAGTGCAGCAGCGCACCGCGGAATTGACCCGCCTGACGCGCCACTTGTTGACGGCGCGCGAGGACGAACGCAACCGCCTGGCGCGCGACCTGCATGACGAGTTAGGTGCATTGCTGACATCGGCCAAGCTGGACGCGGCGCGCATCAAATCGCGCCTGGGCAACAGCGCGCCCGAAGCCCAGGAGCGCTTGGCGCACCTGGTGGCCACGCTCAACAGCAGCATCGCGATGGGGCGGCGCATCATTGAAGACCTGCGCCCTTCGACCCTGTCCAACCTGGGCCTGGTGGCGGCGCTGGAAATCCTGGCACGCGAGTTTGGTGAACGCTCGGGCTTGCAGGTGCACTGCACACTGGCGCCGGCCAAGCTGTCGGCGTCGGCCGAGCTGGTGATCTACCGCCTGGTGCAAGAAGGCATCACCAACCTGAGCAAACATGCCCAGGCCAGCCAGGTTTGGATCACCCTGCACGAAAGCGGCGGCCGCGTCGAGGCTGCGGTGCGCGACAACGGCGTGGGCTTTCGCACCAGCGCGCCGCCCACCTCAGCCTACGGCTTGCTGGGCATGCGTTACCGCGTTGAGGCTGAACAGGGCCGCCTGGCGGTGGTGTCGGCGCCAGGGCAAGGCACCACGGTGTCGTTGTCGTTGCCGCTTTCAGGCTGAAGCTGCAATCGGCATTGGCGGCACTGTCGGCACTGTCGGCATTGGCGGCACTGTCGGCGCCCTCCTACGCCGCAGCACCCGTTTGCCCCACAGCACGGCGGCCCAGTGGCCTATCGCAGCGCCGACTGAGCGAACGCAAACTCGGCTCACCGCTTGGCCCGCTACGCACCCACAGGAGTTTCACCATGCTGCACTACGCCGTCGTCTTCTTCGTTATCGCCCTGATTGCCGCCTTGTTCGGCTTTGGTGGCATTGCCGCCAGCGCCGTGGGCATCGGCAAGATTCTCTTCATCGTTTTTGCCGTGCTGGCCGTGGCCAGCTTTCTGTACGGCCTCATCAAGAAGGCCTGACGGCCTTCTTACTCCTTGCCTTGATACGGACCCCATCATGCTGACCCAACCCAACACCGAACAAACCAACGGCCTCGTCGATCAAGCGGCGCAAGCCGCCGACAACGCCATCAAGGCCACCCAACGTCTGGCCAATGTAGGCTTGGACGGCCTGGCCGGCAGCGTGCAAGACGCGCGCCACCAAGTCGCACCCTTGCTCAACCGTGCCAGCGAGCAAGCCGGCGCACTGGCGCAACGCAGCGTAACCGCGCTGCGCGACGGTGCACAGGGCCTGCGTGACCGCGCCAGCCGTGCCACCGACACCACGGTGACGTACATCAAGGACGAACCGCTCAAGGCGATGCTGATTGCCGCCGCCACCGGCGCCGCGCTGATGGCCCTGGTGGGCATGCTCAGCCGTTCGCGCCGCCAGGGCTGAAGCGGTGGGGCAGATGCACCCCTTGCTGCACTTGATGGCGACGCGGCCAGCCTTGCTGGCCGAACATGCCGAGGCCTATGCCGCGCTGATCGCGGCCGAGTTGCCGCGCATCTCGGCCGCCTGGCAGCGCTGCGCGCGGCTCAGTGCCCTGGCCCTGTGCGGTGCTGCCATAGGCGTGGTGCTGGCCGGTGTGGGCGTGATGCTGTGGGCCGTGGTGCCTGAGGGATCGATGCACGCACCCTGGGCCCTGTGGGTGGTGCCGCTGGTGCCGCTGCTGGCCAGCGTGGGCTGCATGCAGGCAGCGCGCTCGGGCAGCGAACGTGAGGCCATCGCCAACCTGCGCCAGCAATTCGCCGCCGACCTGCTGATGCTGCGTGAGGCGGCGCGACCATGAATGCCCAGACACAGACGGCATCGGCGCGTTTGCTGCGCTCACGCGAGCATTTGCGCTCGTCGCTGCAAGCAGCGGCTGCGCCAGCCATTGCTGGGGTCACTGGGGCCGCTGGGGCCGCTGACTGCGCTGGCGCGCCAACTGGGCCGACATGGCTGGACGCGCTGAAAAACAATCCCGGCGCACGCATCGTGATCGATGTCGTGGGCCACTGGTGGGCCGAGCACCCGTTGCGGCTGGCTGCGGCGGTGGCTGCGGCCGCAGCCACCGCCGCGCTCAAACCGCTGGCTCAGCGCCACCCGCTGGGCCTGGTGGCAGGCGCTGCGGTGGTGGGTGGTTTGATCGTGTGGTGCAGGCCGTGGCGCTGGGCCAGGCCGGCCTTGTTGGCCGGCCTGCTGCCGCAGCTAATGCTGGCAGCCGTCAGGGCTGCGCCACTCAAGCCGGATTCGGCGTCTGCCCCGTGACGGCGTCAGCCCGCGTGTCGCCCACGCTGCTGTCATGCCACACCAGCGAAGACGGCTGCGCCAAGGCCAGGCGCAAGGTGGCATGCAATTGATCGAGCTCGTTAACGCACTCCAGCACGCTGGTTTGCAGCGGCGCCGTGGCGCCGTTGAGTTCATGCGGCAGCGTGCTGACCACTGCCTGTCGCAGCCGGGCGACCACGGCAGTGAGCATCGAGTCCCAGTCCTCAAAAGTGACGCCGGCGCCAGGCCAGGAAGTTTGCTGCATGGCCACGCCTCAGCCCAGCGCAGCCGGCGCAGGTTTTGCCGGCAGGTGGCTGACCTTGGCGCCGCTGTTTGACAGCGGTGAGACAGGCGGCGGCGCACCTTCGGCGGTGAAGTCACTTTGCTGCTGCACCAAGTACTTCGGCTTGGCCTTGGGCGCGCCGGTCAATGCGTTGTAGATCATGACTGCTGTACCCTGAATACCGGACCGAACGTGAGTTTGTCGCGGATGGCGCCCGCGCGTCTGTACGCCAGCGCACACAGAAAACGGCCAAAACCCTGTCAACCATGCTTGTGCGGTGCCAAGCGGCCCGGTCAAGGCCCCGGTCAAGCCCCCGCTGCGGCCCGCGCCTGCGCAGCGGCCACCCGGCAGCACCGGGCAGGGCAGTCACAGCCAGTATTCCCACACACGCGCGAACATTTCTTTTACGCGCACGTCGATCTGGCGTTGCTGCCAGGTGACAAGTGTGATGGCGTCAGAGGCCGCCAAGTCGCGCTCAAACATGGCCTGCACCTGGCGCCCAAAGTCAGCGCCCAGCACGACGGCGTTCAACTCGTGGTTGTGCAAGAAGCTGCGCCAGTCAAGATTGGTTGAACCCACCGTGGCCCACACGCCGTCAATGAGGGCTGTCTTGGCGTGCAGCAAGACGCCGCGGCGTTCATGAATTTTCACGCCCGCGCGCAGCAGCCGCGCGTAGTGGCGCCGCCCGGCGTGGAAGACAAGCCACGAATCGGTCTGGCTGGGCAGGATCAGGTTCACGTCCACACCGCGCCGCGCGGCGGCTTCCAGCGCGGCCAGCAACTGCGGGTCGGGCACGAAGTAGGCGTTGGTGACGCGCACGCTGCTCTCGGCGCTGCCGATGGCTGACAGCAAGGTGGCGTAGATCAGGCTGAAGGGCTCGTCGGGTGAACTGCCGATGGCGCGCACCACCTGCTGGCCCACATGCTGTGGCGGCGGGAAGTAGTCCTTCTTGGCCAGCGGCGGGCCTTTTTGTTTTTCCCAGTCGTCGACGAAGAGTTTTTGCAGCTCGGCCACCACAGGCCCCTGCAACTGCAAGTCGGTGTCGCGCCAGGCCGGGTTGTCGCCGCCGGGGTTCTTTGGCAGTCCCTGCGAGCCACGCTTGAACGATCCGCCGGAGTACACGCTGCTGATGTTGATGCCGCCCATGATGGCGGTGCGGCCGTCAACGATGAGCAGCTTGCGATGGTTGCGCTGGTTCCACTGCCAGCTGTCGCGCGCAGCCAGCGGGTTGATGGGGTTGAACTCGTGCACGCTGATGCCGCTGGCGGCCAGCTGCTCAAAAAACGCGGCCGGGGTGCCAAAGGTGCCGGCGCTGTCGCGCAGCAGGTTGACCTGCACACCCTGCGCCTGCTTGGCCATCAGCGCCTGCGCAAAGCGCTGGCCGACCTCATCGTCGTCCAGGATGTAGGTCTCAAGGTTGATATGGTTTTGCGCCGCAGAGATGGCCGCAAACATGGCCTGGTAGGTGGCCGGGCCGTCTTGCAGCAGCAGCACCTGGTTGCCAGTGGTCAGCGGGCTGCCGACGATGGATTCTTCCAGCGCCAGGTGGCGCGTGAAGAT
Organism: Rubrivivax sp.; assembly: GCA_031379155.1. GTDB lineage: Bacteria > Pseudomonadota > Gammaproteobacteria > Burkholderiales > Burkholderiaceae_C > Rubrivivax. The sequence goes on along the minus strand of JANNEX010000276.1, from coordinate 8,912 downwards.
GTCGGTCTGCGGGCTGCGGCGGGCCAGGCCGTCAAGAATGGCCTTGCTCTGTGCTGCCGACAGCGGCCCGCGGGCACCTTCGAGTTGCACCGGCGAGCGCGGCGCGCGCGACAGGTCGGGCACGATGTGCGGCAGGCTGGAGCAACCCAGGCCACTGGCTACCGCCAGCACGGCCAGCATGCGGGCCAGCAGCTTGTGCGCGGAAGTGAGAAAAGCAGACATCGGAGCCGGCTGCGGGGTCATCGCTGCGTGCTCACACGCCACACGGTGTTGCCCACGTCGTCGGCCACCAGCAGCGCGCCAGTCTTGTCGATGGCCACACCCACCGGGCGGCCGTAGGCGTGTCCGTCAGGGCTGAGAAATCCGCTCAGCACATCCAGCGGCAGACCGGCCGGTTTGCCGCCGGCAAACGGCACAAAGACCACCTTGTAGCCGCTGTGCGGGCGGCGGTTCCACGAGCCATGTTCACCGACGAACATGCCGTCGCGGTAGATCAGGGGCAGCGTGCTGCCGGCCGCAGACACCAGGCCCAACGGCGCGACATGCGGCCCTAACGCGTAGTCGGGTGCAATGGCAAGCGCCACCAAGTCGGGGCGCGGCGGCTGCACGCGTGCATCCACCGAGTCGCCGTAGTAGCTGTAGGGCCAGCCGTAAAAGGCGCCGTCACGCACCGATGTCAGGTAGTCGGGCACCAGGTCGCTGCCAAGTTCGTCGCGCTCATTGACCACCGTCCACAGGGCGCCGCTGCCCGGCTCCCAGGCCAGGCCGTTGGGGTTGCGCAGGCCAGTGGCAAAGAGGCGGTGCGCGCCAGTCTTGACATCCACTTCCCAGATCGCGGCACGATCCGTTTCAGCTTCGATGCCGCGTTCGGCGACGTTGCTGTTGGACCCCACCGTGACGTAGAGCTTGCTGCCGTCGGCATTGGCAATCAGGTTCTTCGTCCAGTGGTGGTTGATGGGGCCCGCCGGCAAGACCACCACGGGCACGCCGGGCGCGGCAATGTGGGTCTCGCCGCGGGTGTAGGGGAAGCGCAGCACGGCGTCTGAATTGGCCACGAACAGGCTGTCGCCCACCAGGGCCATGCCGAAGGGCGAGTTCAGGCCTTCTAGCAGCACCCATCGCTGCTCGGCCACGCCGTCGCCGTCGCTGTCGCGCAGCAGCGTGATGCGGTTGGCGCTGGGCACGCCGGCACCGGCGCGCTTCATCACCAGGCCCATGACCCAGCCCTTGATGCCCTGAGCGTCTTCGGGCTTGGGCGGGGCATTGGTTTCGGCCACCAGCACATCGCCGCTGGGCAACACCAGCAACCAACGCGGGTGCTGCAAACCGGCCGCGAAGGCCGTGACTTGCAGGCCGCTTGCAGGCTGCGGCGTGGCGCCCTGGGCCCAGCCCTGGGCCGGTGCAATGTGGACGGTGGGGATCAGCGCCGTGCGCGGTGGCGGCAACTCGGGCCGTGGCCCACTGCCTGCCACCAGCGGCAGCAAGGCGCTCTCGCCACAGGCGGCCAAGAGCAGGGCCGCCATGGCCGCTGCGATGACCGCCACGACCGCCGTGGCGGCCATGCGCGTCAAAGCCGTCCCATCAACAGCAGCACCACCACCACCACCAGCACCAGGCCGATGCCGCCGCTGGGGCCGTAGCCCCAACTCCGACTGTGGCCCCAGTTTGGGAAGGCGCCGATCAACATCAGGATCAAGACGATCAAAAGAATGGTGCCCAAACTCATGCTGTGCTCCTGAAGGTGGAAGGGTTGCGGATTCAGTTGGTCGGCGCCGAGGCTGCCGGCGCGACCAGGATCACGGTGGTGCCGTCACCCGGCCTGCCAGTGGCACCGGTGTTGCCGGTGTTGCCGGTGTTGCCGGTATTGCCGGTATTGCCGGTGGCACCCGTGTTGCCCGTGGCACCGGTGTATCCCGTGCTGCCCGTGGCACCCGTGTTGCCGGTGTTGCCGGTACTGCCCGTGGCCCCTGTGGCGCCCGCCGGTCCAGGCACGGCCACTGGCACGGGCACCGCAACCACTGCAGGGCGGTCGCAGGCGACCAGGCCGAAGGTGGCTAGCAGGGTCAGGGTGGTGATGGCGAATTTCATGATGAGTCCTTTGAGGTTGAAGAGGCAGGGCCAGGCCCCTGGCAGCGCCCAAGCCTAGGCGCCTGCGCTGGCTGGGTCAGTGCGATGGCGAACACATGGCGGCGCTTATTTCGCGCCAGCGCATGCCACCGTCTGTTCGCTGACCCACAGACGAAGCTGGGCCTGGCCACCAGCATCACCGCAGGGTGCCGCTGGCCCGCCCGGGCAGCGCCTCCCAGTGCGTGGCAACTCAACCCAGGAGTCGGTGTGACAAAGAAAGTAGTGGCCCTGGCTCTGGCTTGCTGCACCTGGGCAGCGAGTGCTGCAAATGCAGCGCCCGCAGCGCCTTTAACGAGCGGCAAGCAGACGGTCTGCACCATCACCATCAACTCCTCGGACGAGAAGGACGCCTTTGCGCGCCACCTGCCTGCGGCCAAGTACAACTTTGTCGAACTGGTTGAGCGCAACCGGCCCGACTGGTTGGCCTCGGCCTGCCACGCTGGCGTGAGCTGCGACGTGCTCATCATTTCCGGCCACTACGACGGTGGCAACGAGTTCTTTTCCGACCGGCTGGAGACGCGCGAATTCCTGCCTGTTGACGAGCTTGAGCGCGTCTCTTGCAGCGACTCGTGCCCGGGGCTGTTTTCGAAGCTGAAGGAAGTCCACCTCTTCGGCTGCAACACCTTGAACCCCGAGGCCAACAGCAGCGCATCGGCCGAGGTGGTGCGCAGCCTGGTACGCGAAGGGCATTCGCTGAAAGAGGCCGAGCGCCAACTGCGCGCCTTGAACGCCGGCCACGGCGAAAGCAGCCGCGACCGCATGCGCCAGGTGTTCAAGGACGTGCCGGTGATCTACGGCTTTTCTTCGGTGGCGCCCTTGGGTCCGGTGGCGGCTTCGACCCTGAACAAGTACTTTCGCGGCAGTGGCACGCGCGAGGTGGGCAGCGGCCGCAGCAGCAAGAGCCTGCTGGGCCACTTTGCGCCTTTTGCGATGACGGTGACCCAAGGCATGACAGACGGCGACCCACACGCCGCCGTGCGAGACGACGTCTGCCACTTCGCGGATGACCGAGTGACGGATGCCAACAAGCTGAATTTTGTACACCAGGTGCTCAAGCGCGAGACGGCGCAGGCCCGTGTGCACCTTGACCGCATCCAGCGCCATGCCAGCGCGCTGGACGACCCGGCCCGGCGCACGCCCGAGGTCAACCAGGCCTTCGCCGCGATTGCCGCTGACGGCCCTTCGCGTGCGCGTTTCCTGGACTTCGCGCGCGACGCCGATCAACCCGCCGTGCGCGCGCGCATGCTCAAGCTGGCGCTGGACCTGGGCTGGTTGACGGCCGATCAGCGCTGGAGCGAACTGGCGCTCATGCTGGGCGAGTTGCAGGCGCGCACCACGGTGGGCATGACCGAGGTGGATCTGGCCTGCACCTTGAACGTTGACCACGAGCTGGACGGCGCCTTCAACCGGCGTGTCGTGGCGGGCAGCACGACCGACGATGTGGCCCACGCGGCCGTGCGCGCCTGCCTGGGCAGCGCCGAGGCGCAGACACGCACGCTGGATGCGCTGGTCAGTGAGGTCGAAGCCGAAGTGAAGATCGCGCAGGCCTACCTGCGCCACCGCCCCATCAGTGACGCCGCCGAGCTGCTGCGCCGGGCGCAAAGCATTGCCCGCATGCGCGCCTCTGATGCCCAAGTGCGGGCGCTGGAGGTGCTGGGCCGGCACTACGTGTCTGACCGCCAAATCCTTGACCGGCTGATAGGCCTGTTCACTGCCACGCCGTCACACGCCGTGCAAACCGCCATCGCCGGCATCCTGATCCGCGCCGACCTGCGCCAGATTGCCAGCCCGCAACTCGTGTCCACCCTGCAAAAGGAGCGTCGCCGCTCGCCCCCGGGCGACGACGTGATTGATGCCTTGATCCGCCGCCTGCAAGCCTCCTGACTGCTGCACGGGCAGCACCGGCCACGCCGGCCACAGCGGCCACAGCGGCGGTAAGGCCGCGTGCGGTGCGGCCGCGTTCGCTTACATGTCCTTGGTTTGCCAAGGACGGTATGTGAAACACTGGCCCATGCCGCACCCACACCTGCAATGCCCGTCTTCGTTCATCACGGCAGCGGCATTTTTGGTGTGCCTGGCCGGCGCCGCGCCGCTCGCCGCCAGCGCCGCGCCCAAGACGGTGTGCACCGTCACCATCAACTCCGCTGACGAAAAAGAAGCCTTTCAGCGCCACTTGCCGCGTGGTGATTACCAGTTTGTTGAACTGGTGCAGCGCGGCCAACCAGACTGGCTGGAAAGCGCACGCAAGCGCGGTGTGCGCTGCGACGCGCTGATCATTTCCGGCCACTTTGACGACGGCAGCGAGTTCTACACCGACCGCTTCGACGACCGTGAATTCCTGACCATGCACGAGCTGCAAAGCGCGTCATGCAGCGCCGCAGGCAACGGCCTGTTTGCGCAGCTCAAAGAGGTCTACCTGTTCGGCTGCAACACCTTGAAGTCAGATCCGCGACACGTGGCCTCGGCCGAGATTGTGCGCAGCTTGCTGCGCGCGGGCCAGTCACCCGCCGACGCCGAGCGTGTCTCGGCCCTGCTCAGCGAACGCTACGGCCAGAGCAACCGCGAGCGGCTGCGCCACGTCTTCAAGGACGTGCCGGTGCTGTACGGCTTTTCGTCGAAGGCGCCGCTGGGCCGCACCGCAGGGCCCTTGCTTGAACGCTACTTCCAGTCGGCGCCGGCGGGCGAAGTGGCCAGCGGCCGGCCCAGCCCGACCCTGCTCAAGCTGTTCGGCCCCAGCTCCATGATCAGCGTGGCCGGCCTGACCGATGCCGATGCCCACGCCGGGTTTCGCCGCGACATGTGCAGCCTGGCTGACGACAGGCCCACGCCAACGGACAAGCTGGGCTTCATGCACGCGGTGCTCAAGCGCGATGTGACCGAGGTGCGCATGTTCCTGGACCACCTGGAGCGCTACGCCGCCTCACTGGGGCCGGTGGAGCGACGCACGCCCGAAGTGGCTGCAGCGCTGGCAGCGATTGAAGCTGACCAGGCCACGCGCGAGCGCTACCTGGCCTTTGCGCGCGACGCCGACGACGCTGCAGTGCAGACCCGCATGATGGGCTTGGCACGCAGCTTGGGCTGGCTCTCACCGGCCCAAGAGCAGGCCGAGTTTGTGCACATGCTGGCCGCTCGCATGGCACGCGGCAGCCTGGGCAAAAACGAGGTTGATCTGGTCTGTGAATCGCCGCAGGGCCGCGAACCGGCCTTGGCGCAGCGCCTCTTGGCCACGGGCTCGGTGCGCAGCGCCAACGTGGCGCACTCGGCCGTGCTGGCTTGCCTGGGCAACACCGAGGCGCACGAACGCAGCGTGCGCGCGCTGACGAGTGCGCGCGACCAAGACGCGGCCATCGCGCAGGCCTATCTGCGCCAACGTTCATTGGCCAACGTGGACGAGTTGCGCGCCTTGACCGCCAGCATCGCGCGCATGAGCACGGGCGCGGGCCAGGTGCGGGCGCTGGAAACGTTGGCGCGCCAACGCTTGGCCGACCCGCAGAGCCTGCAGGCCATTGCCGGCCTGTTTGCGCAGGCACGTTCGCTGGAGATGCAGCGCGCCATTGCCGGCATCCTGATCCGCGCAGACACCCAGATGCTGGCGCGCGCCGAGTTGTCGCGCACGCTGCGCCAGCACCGCCTGAAGTCGCCCGACGGCAGCGACGTGATTGACATGCTGATTCGCACCTTGCAATCCACCTAGGCACTTAGGCACTTGGGCACTTGGGCACTTAGGCACTCAGGTGTGTGGGCGCATGGGCGTGGGGGCGCCGGCTTTACCTGCGCTTCACACAAGGCGCGTGAACGGCGCGGCGGGCTTGATCGTTTTGGGTAGGTGGCAGCGCGACTTTGACGGTGCCGCAAGTCAGCAACCCAGGAGTTGAATCATGACCCGCAGCAAAACCGCCCTCGTTGGTGCACTGGCCCTTGCCGGCGCACTGTCGGCTGGCGCAGCCCAGGCGCGCGAGCGCAGCGACGTGCAATGGTCGGTAACCATAGGCGGCCCGATAGGCGTGTCGCTGTACTCCCAGCCCTACTCCGGCTACAGCCAGCCCCAGCCGGTGTATGCGCAGCCCTACCCCGTCTATAGCCAGCCCCAGCTGGTGTATGTGCAGCCCTACCCCGTCTATCCTTCACATCACAGCCGCCCCTACTACCAGCAGCCCACGCGCTGGGACCGTGACGGTGATGGCATCCCGAACCGCCATGACCCGGTCTACAACCCGCGCTGGGACCGCGACGGCGATGGCATCCCCAACCGCTACGACCGCAACGACCGTCGTGACCACCATGACCCGTCGTGGCGTGACGAGCGCAACGGCTCGCCGAACTGGCAAGACCGCCCCGACGGCCGCCGTGGCCGCTAGCCCGGGCCATTGACCCGTGGCCGCTGTCCTGGGCCATTGACAACAGGCAGGCCGGTCAACGGCTTGCTGAGTCAGAGCCGTCCAACAGCGCGCTTGGCCGCAGCACTCTCAGCGGCCTGCCAGCGTTGGGCGGCCTGGCTGCAAAAGACCACCAGTGTCTGCAGCATCACGCGGGTGGCGTGGTTGGCCGCCACCACGCCGCCATAGGCGTCTTCGCTGGCGGCGTCGGCGCTGTGGTCCAGATCCATCTGGGCCAGCACCTGGCGCGTCGTGTTGTCGCTGAGCGTGGCCCGCAGCGTCAGGCGCACGTGGCTGGGTGGGGCGCCAAACTCGTGTTGCAAGCGCACGATTTCGGTGTCCAGCCGCAAGTCGGCCTTGGCCGCAGTGGGCGTGGCCACCACCGCACGAAACGCACCCGCACGGCCCAGGGCAGCGACGATCAGCGGCGCGAGCATGCGCGCGGGTGTGTCGACCCACTCGCTGTGTGCGAAGTACTCAAGCTGGTGGGCCTGGCGCACGTAGATGATGCGCGGGCTGTCCAAGCCTGCACCGGCCTGCGGTGCGCTGACCAGCAGCGTCGGCGCGCCGGAGGTGACTGACGTCGCCAACGCTGCAGACGCAGCAGACGCAGCGGACAGTGTAGACAGCGCGGACAGCGCACTTGCACTCCCGCCATCGAGCGTGAAAAACGCCGGCGGCGGCACGGGCGTGGGCTTGAGTGCGCTGCACGCCGACAGGCCGGTCAGCGCCACCGTGGCGATGGCCAGTGCGCCGCAACGCACCGCTTGGGTGGTCTTCATCGTGGGCTGGCCCCCGGGTTGGTTTCGCCGGGCCCGGGCGGCACCGGGCTGCGGCCGAACAGCAGGCTGCTGGGGTTGCGTTCGGTTTGCTGCGTCAGCCGACGCAGCGCGCCCGACAGCACGCTCAATTCACCCAGCACTTGCTGCAATTGCGGCAGCGTGTCAGTGCTGGCACGCTGCACTTCAGCGCCCACGGCGGCGACGGTTTTGCCCGCGTTGACGCTGGCCAGCGCGGCCTCGTCGCCCAGCTTGCCCACGGCATCGGCGCTGCGCCCGATGCGGTCAATCACCGGGCCCAGCTGGGCCGTCACTTTGGCGCCGTTGTCGAAGGTGCGCGCGGCGCTGACGATGGCGGCGTCCAGCGTGTCCTTGCGCGCGGCCAAGGTGCGCGAGACGGCGGCAAGGTCGGCCAGCGCGCTGCCAAAGGCGCGGCGGTTGTCGGCGCTGAGCATGGCGTCGATGTTGCTGGAGGTGCTGTCGAGCTTGGCCAGCACATTGCTCAGCACGTTTTCCAGGCGCGCGCTGAGCGACGCCTTGGTGCGGATCACCGGATAGGGCTCGGGCGGCGTGATTTGCAGCGGCGGCGAATCGCGCGCGCCGCCGTCAAGTTCCACGTAGGCGATGCCCGTCAAACCCTGCGTCTTGAGCACCGCCACGGTGTCTTGCCGGATCGGCGTACCGCGCTCAATGGCAAAGGTCAGGCGCACCCGGTCGGGGTTGCTGGGGTCGAGCTGGATGGCGCGCACCTTGCCGACATCCACGCCGTTGTACTTGACGGGCGCGTTCAGGTTCAAGCCGGCCACCGACTCGTCCACCATCGCCAGGTACAGGTCGTAGGTCTTTTGCGAGGCACCGCCCGCAGCCAGCCACAGCGCGCCGGCAATCAGCGCCGCAGCCAGCGCCAGCACGAAGGCGCCGACGAGGGCGTAGTTCACTTTGGTTTCGATGTTGCACTCCCCTGCGCGCCGCGCGCCCTCGGGCCCCTGAAGTAGGGCTGAATGTCGACGTTGTCCAGGCTTGACAGCTCGGCCATCGAGCCCACGCCCTGCACCTTGCCGTGGCCCAGCACGGCCACGCGGTCGGCCACTTGCCACAGCAGGTCAAGGTCATGCGTGATCATCACGATGGTCAGGCCGAACTGGTCGCGCAGCGTGCGCACCAGCTCATCCACACCGCCAGCGCTGATGGGGTCCAGCCCCGCCGTGGGCTCGTCAAGAAACAGCAGCTCGGGGTCCAACGCCAACGCGCGGGCCAGCGATGCGCGTTTCATCATGCCGCCACTCAACTCGGAAGGTAGCTGCGCGCCGACCTCGCTCGCCAGGCCGGCCAGCGCCAGCTTGGCGTCGGCGATGGCGTCGATCTGCGCGTCGTCCAGGGGCGTGTGCTCACGCAGCGGCAGGCCTATGTTTTCCTTCACCGTGAGTGCGCCGAACAGGCCGCCGTGCTGGAACATCACACCCCAGCGTTTGCGCAAGGCACGCGCCGCGTCGTCGCTGATGCCGTCCAGATCGGTGCCCAGCACGCTGATGCGGCCCGCGTCAGGCCGGTGCAGCAAGATCATCTCGCGCAGCAGCGTCGACTTGCCCGCGCCGCTGCCGCCGACGACGGCAAAAATTTCGGCGCGCCT
>JANNEX010000253.1:0-4598 GCA_031379155.1 Rubrivivax sp. | reverse complement strand
GGCCTTGCCCAGGGCGATTTCTTTTTCCGCCCACTTCTGGTTCATGACGTTGGGCGGAAAGGTCTTGATGAAGTGCTCTTGCGGCATGCCGCACTTGTCGACCACGATCTTGCGAATTTCGCGCTCATAGCGGCGCACGTCGTCGACCTGGCTGCGCAGGATATGGCACAGGCGCTCAATCGTCTTGACCGTGAAGCGGATCGTCATCAGGTCTTCGCTGATGGCGTGCTGGGCCTTGTTGTAGGGCCCGGACTTGTAGCCCTCTTTTTCGTAGGACTTGCGCATCTTGTCGAAGTGCGTGCGCAGGGTTTCGAACTTCACCAGCGCCAGCTTCTTCAGCTCTTCCAGCTTTTTGGTCAGCGCCTTGCTGCCGCCCTGGCCGTCATCGTCGTCTTCTTCGTCAAATTCGTCGAAGTCTTCTTCGGCCACGTAGTCGTCGGCTTCGTCGCTGCTGATGAAGCCGTCAACGGCTTCTGAAATCTGCATGCCGCCAGCGGCGATCTTGTCGGCCGTGGCCAGGATTTCTGCGATGGTCGTGGGCGACGCACTGATGGCCAGCATCATGGCCTGCAAGCCACCGTCTATGCGCTTGGCGCTCTCGATCTCGCCTTCGCGCGTGAGCAGCTCCACGGTGCCCATTTCGCGCATGTACATGCGCACCGGGTCGGTCGTGCGGCCGAACTCGCTGTCCACCGTGGACAGTGCGGCTTCGGCGGCTTCTTCGGCTTCTTCTTCGGTGGCGGTGGTGGCACCACCACCGGCCACCAGCAGCGTGGCGGCGTCGGGCGCCTGTTCGTAGACTGCAATGCCCATGTCGTTGAGCATGCTGATGATGGCTTCGAGGATTTCCTCGTTGATCAGCTTCTCGGGCAGGTGGTCGTTGATTTCCTGGTTGGTCAAGAAGCCGCGCGTCTTGCCCATCTTGATGAGCGTCTTCAGCTCCTGGCGCCGCTTGTTGGCTTCTTCTTCGGTGAGCGTGGTTTCCTCAAGGCCAAACTCGCGCATCAGGGCGCGTTCCTTGGCGCGGCTGACCTTCATGCGCAGAGGCTTGGCCTTGACTTCTTTTTCGTCAGCGACCACGACTTCGACTTCACCTTCGATGTCGGCTTCAATGTCGCCCAGGTCGACCTCTTCGACAATGGCTGCGCCTTTCTTGGCCGGCTCGGCCGGCTTCTTGCCACCCTTGGCGGCTTTGGGGTCGGGCTTGGCGGGGGCTGCCTTGGCTGCGGCTTTGGCGGGCTTGGCTTCGGCCTTGGCCGGCTTCGCGGCGGCGGGTTTTGCATCCACCGGTTTTGCATCAACCTTGGGCGCCTTGGTGGGCGCGGCCGGCTTGGCCGGGACTGCGGCTTTGCTGGCTTTGCTGTCGGCTGGCGCCTTGGTCAGCGCCTTGGCCTTGCTGTCAGCGACAGGCTTGGCAGCGGCTTTGGTCACGGGTTCGGCGGCAGGCGCGGGCTTCTTGGCGGTCATGCGTTTCCTTGGCGGGATAGGGTGCGGCTCAGACTGACGGGTCGGCACGGTGGGCTCATGCAGCGGCCTGGTCAGCCAAAACTTTTTTTGAGCTGGCGCAGGCGCAAAAAACTCTCGCGCGTCATGCGGGCAAGTTCGGGTGAACTCTTTTTTGGAAATGCAGCCCTTGCGGATGAAGGAGTGACCGTATGTGGATACGTGCCCGTGTCAGGGGTGGTCGGGGTCCGGAGGTTCTGCTCTTTCTTCTTTTGCTGCTTCTTCTGCTGTCACACACTTGCCGCAGCGACAAGCGCCGGATTATACCGGGACGCCCGGCGTTCACATCAACTGGAGGCTGCTTTGGGCGTCACAGCGGTGGCCAACGAGGCCTTCAGCGCAGCGATGCGCGCGTTGATTTGGCGCAGTTGCAGCAGTTCTTCAGCGCTGCTGGCCTGCGCCGCCAGGTCGCGTGAATCGGCGGCCAGGCCGGCTATCCACAGCCGCGCCACGACGCGCGCCAGGTCGTCAAAACTGTGCTCTTCTTCGGCGTCAGCCGAAGCCACCCAGCTGCGCGCCGCGTCTTGCCAGGGCTGGTCTTGCAGCGCCTGGTCCAACGCAGCCCAGGTCTGGTCGCCGTGCTCCATCAATTGCTGTTCAAGCCAGGCCACCACCGCACCATGCGTGCCGGCCAGCTCGTGCAGCATGACGTGGTCGTCATTGTTCAGCCGCGCCCACCAGTCGCTGTGGCGCAGCAACAGGCGCAGCGCCAGGTCGGCCAGCGCAGCGGGGGCCTTGCGCCCTGCCGTGCGCAGGGGTGAACGCAAAGGAGGCTGAGCCGCGCGCGGCTTGGCCGCGACGGCCGCGCCCCACAGCTGCGACAGGTCGGCCAGTTCCAGCTGGGCCTGGCGCGCCAGCTCTGGCAAGAGCTGGCGTTTGAGCGCGCCGTCGGGCAGCGCCTGCCACAGCGGTTTGGCCTGGGCCAGCATGCGCGCGCGGCCTTCTGCGTGGGCCAAGTCGGCACCTTCGCTGGCTTGTTCGATGAGCTGGCGCGACAGTGGCACAGCTTGCGCCACCTGGGCTTCAAATGCAGCCGCGCCCAGTTCACGCACGTAGCTGTCGGGGTCATGCTCGGGCGGCAGGAAGAGAAAGCGCACGCTGCGCAAGTCGGTGGCGTGCGGCAGTGAAGCTTCAAGTGCGCGGCCCGCAGCGCGGCGCCCGGCAGCGTCGCCGTCAAAGCTGAAGACCACGGAGTCGGTGAAACGAAACAGCTTTTGCACGTGGTCTGCGGTGCAGGCCGTGCCCAGCGTGGCCACGGCATTGGCAAAGCCGCTTTGCGCCAGCGCCACCACGTCCATATAGCCTTCCACCACCAGCGCATAGCCCTTGTCGCGCAGCGCCTGGCGCGCTTCAAACAGGCCGTAGAGCTCGCGGCCTTTGCTGAAGACAGGTGTCTCGGGCGAGTTGATGTACTTGGGTTTGCTGTCGTCCAGCACACGGCCGCCAAAGCCTATGACTTCGCCGCCCACGGCGCGGATGGGGAACATCACACGGTCACGAAACCAGTCGTAACGCCCGCTGTCGCTGGCGGCCTCGGCGCCGTCAGCGGCTTCGCGCTGGCGCACCAGTCCGGCCTCTTCCAGCAAGGGGTCGTCATAGGCTGGGAAGACACCCGCCAGCGTGCGCCAACCGGGCGGTGCAAAGCCGATGCCAAAGCGCGCCGCGACAGCGCCGGTGAGACCACGCCGCTTGAGGTAGTCCACCGCATGGCTGTGTTCGCGCAATTGGCTGCGATAAAAGTCGGCCGCCTTTGTCAGCACCTCGCCCAGGTTCAAGCGACGCTGGCGCAGCGTGTCGCGCTGGGTGCGTTCTTCAGGGCTGACCTGTTCTTCGGGCACCGCCAGGCCCACGCCTTGCGCCAGGTCACGCACGGCTTCGACAAAGCTCAGCCCCAGGTGTTCGGTGAGAAAGCGGATGGCGTCGCCACTCGCGCCACAGCCAAAGCAGTAATAGAACTGCTTGGCGGCATTGACCGAAAAGCTGGGCGACTTTTCACCGTGAAAGGGGCACAACCCCATGTGGTTGGCGCCGCCGCGCTTGAGTTCGACATGACGGCCCACGACATCGACGATGTCGACGCGAGACAGCAGTTCTTGCAGGAAGCTGGGTGGGATCACCCGCCGAGTCTAGCGACGCCAGAATCCGCATCGGGCTCGGGCGCCGGGGTCAGCGAGAACATGCCCTTGTAACTGCGCACCCAGTCGGCCACCAGGGCCGATGGCATGGGCGCGGCGATGCCGGTGCCCTGGCCCAGCGTGCAGCCCAGGTCGAGCAGCGTGCGCGCCTGCGCCGGGCTTTCAACACCTTCGGCCACCACGACGCAGCCAAAAGTGCCGGCCAGGCCGATGACACCTTCAACGATGGCGCGGTCTTGTGAATCGTCCAGCATGTGGTGCACAAAACTGCGGTCGATCTTGAGCACGTCCACGGGCAGGCGCTTGAGGTAGGTCAGCGTCGAGTAGCCAGTGCCAAAGTCGTCCAGCGCAAAACGCACGCCCAGGGCGCGGCAGCGCGCCAGCAGGGCTGAGGTGGCTTCGATGTCGGCGTGGGCGGCGGTCTCCAGCATCTCCAGCTCAAGGTGTTCGGCCAATGACTCACTGTGGCGGGCCAGCAGCTCGGACAGGCGCAGCGCAAAGTCGGGCTCTTGAAGGTGGCGCGCCGAGATGTTGACGCTGACTGAAAAATCCAGGCCGTCACGCCGCCACGAAGACAAATGGTCGAGCGCCTGGGCCAGCACCCAGTCGCCCACACGCGACGACAGGCCGGTGTTTTCGATCAAGGGCAAAAACTGCAAGGGCGCCACCAGGCCTTGTGAAGGATGTTCCCAGCGCAGCAGCGCTTCAAAGCCGTGCACATGGCCCGTGCGCATGTCGACCTTGGGCTGGTAGTAGAGGACAAACTCTTGCTGGTCCAGCGCTTCTTGAATGCGGCCTATGGCCAGCGCACGTTCTTCGGTGCGGCGGCGGTGTTCGGGGTCGAAGAAGAGGTAGCCGTTGCGGCCCGACTGCTTGGCGCCGTACATGGCGTGGTCGGCGTGGCGCAGCAAGGTGTCGGCGTCGCTGCGGTCTATGGGGTAGACGGTGGCGCCCATGCTC
>JANNEX010000251.1:0-5269 GCA_031379155.1 Rubrivivax sp. | reverse complement strand
GGCAGCGCGGGCATTACTTCAGCACCTCGGGCGTCACGGCGCGGTGAAAGCCATCGAAGGCGACTGAGCTGGATTCTTTGCCCAGCGGGAAGATGTCGCTGCCCAAAGAGGCCGCGCCGTCAATCTGCAAAGTCACGCCGGTGATGAAGCTGGCGGCGGGTGACAGCAAAAAGACGATGGCGCCGCTGACCTCGGCTTCCACACCCAAACGACGCAAAGGCACATGGGCTTTGAGCCTGGGGATCATGGCGCGGATGGCGCCGCCATAGGTGTCCATGCCGCTGCTGGCTATCCAGCCCGGCGCCACGGCATTCACGCGCACGCCGGCGTGTGCCCACTCAAACGCCGCCGTGGCGGTGAGGTTGCTCATGCCCGCGCGCGCTGCACCGCTGTGGCCCATGCCGGGCATGCCGTTGCGAAAGTCGGCCGTCATGTTGACGACGGCGCCGCCGTGCTGCTGCATGCACTGGTTGAACAGCTCACGCATCATCAAGAAGCCGCCGGTCAGGTTGTTGGCCACCACGGCGTCAAAGCCTTTTTTGCTGATGGCCAGCAGCGGCGACGGGAACTGCCCGCCTGCGTTGTTGACCAGGCCCGCGACGGGGCCGTGCTGCTGGATGACCGCAGCGACGCCGGCTTTCACCGCGTCTTCGTCGCGGATATCGAAGGCCGCCGTGTGGCAGATGCCGCCGTCGGCCTTGATCTCAGCCGCCACCGTGTCCAGCTTGCTTTGCGTGCGCCCGCTGATCAGCACCGTGGCGCCCAGGCTGGCCAGTTCATGCGCCACGCAGCGGCCTATGCCGCTGCCACCGCCAGTCACCCAATGCAGCTGCCCGGCAAAGAGGCCGGGGCGAAAGACGCTGGTGTAGTGGGTGGGCTTGGCTTGACTCATCTTGGCGCGCGTGACGTGGTGGGCTGCAAGGTGGCCGATTAAGCCCCAGGGTAACGTTAACGTCAACCTGATGACATCTAGGTGATTACGCGAATCTTCACGGCACTTGCCGGCGCTACCATGGCCGACATTCAATTGGCACCCCTTGAAGGATTTCCATGGACATGCAAGCCTGCACCCAAGCCCTGCGCGCCAAGGTGGGCGACAGCAGCGGCCTCAACGCCACACTGAAGTTCGACTGCGGCGCAGACGGCGTGGTCGTCATCGACGGCAAGAGCGTGCCCAACACGGTCAGCAACGACAACACCGAATCTGACTGCACGGTGGCCATCACTCTGGAAAACCTGGCCGCGTTGCTGACGGGTGACCTGGAGCCCACCACCGGCTTCATGATGGGCAAGTTCAAGGTCAGCGGCGACATGAGCGTGGCCATGAAGTTGCAGCGCGTGGTATGACCCCCCCCCGATGCGCCGTCGGCGCCACCCCCCCAGGGGGGGCGAGTCTGCACCGAGCAAGCGCCTGCGCGCTTGCGAGTGGCCGACAAGCGCCATACGGCCTGCCTGCCGCATGGCACCGCCAGCGGCCCGGCAAAGCCGGTTCCGCGCCGGCTGCTTGATCAGTGGACACGCATTCCAGCCCGGCGCTGCGTCGTCAGCTGCAGACCCAAGCCCACGAAGCAGTGGCGGCGCACCGTGAGGCGCCCGACGGCGAGCTCTTCGGCATCACCGAGCTGTGCCAGGAATTTGGCATCACGCTGCGCACCATCCGCTTTTACGAAGACAAGGCACTGCTCAAGCCGCGCCGCATCAACGGCGCACGGGTCTACACCAAGCGCGACCGCGCCCGCCTGGCGCTCATCTTGCGCAGCAAGGCCATTGGTGCCAGCCTGGACGAGATCAAGCACTACCTCGACCTCTACGGCGCGCATGGCGAAGGCCGTGTGCAACAGTTGAAGTTTGTGCTGGATCGCACCGACGCTGCCATCACCGAGCTGGAAACCAAACGCGCGCACATCGACGCTTCATTGGCCGAGCTGCGTGTCATCAACGCCACTGTGCGCAAACACTTGGACGAATCCCACCCCCGGAGCGCCTTCGGCGCTGCCGCCTCAAGGGGGCGCCCCCAGCGGCCCAGCAAAGCCGGTTCCGCGGCGGCCGCTGAGTGAGCCCATCGCATAAGGAGACCCCATGAGTCACGCATACATCTTTGACCACGTGCGCACGCCGCGTGGCAAGGGCAAGAAGGACGGCAGCCTGCACCAGGCCAGCCCCGTGTGGCTGCTGCGCACGCTTCTCAAGGCGCTGGAGCAACGCAATGCACTCAACACCGCGTTGGTGGACGACGTGGTGCTGGGCTGCGTCACGCCCGTGGGCGAACAAGGCGCAGACATCGCACGCACCGCAGTGCTGGACGCCGAATGGGCCGAGTCGGTGGCAGGGGTCACACAAAGCCGCTTTTGCGCGTCGGGCCTGGAAAGTGTGAACCTGGCTGCGGCCAAAGTGGCCAGTGGCTATGAAGACCTGGTGGTGGGCGGCGGCGTCGAAAGCATGAGCCGCTGGCCCATGGGCAGCGACGGTGGCGCCTGGTTCATGGACCCGCGCATCAACCAAAAACTCGGTTTTGTGCCGCAAGGTGTGGGCGCCGATTTGATTGCCACGCTCGAAGGCTGGCACCGCGCCGATGTGGATGCTTTTGCCTTGCAGTCGCACCGCCGCGCCGCCGCTGCGCGCGCCGCTGGCCACTTCACCAAGAGCCAGGTGGCCGTGCGCGACATTGCGGGCCTGTTGATGCTGGACCGTGACGAGACCATCCGCGAGAGCGCATCTGCTGAGGCCATGGCCAAGCTCGAAGCCAGCTTCGCCATGATGGGCGGCATGGGCTTTGATGCCACGGCGCTGCGCAAGTACACGACGGTGGAGCGCATCGAACACATGCACCATGCGGGCAACAGCAGCGGCATCGTGGACGGTGCGGCGTTGATGCTGATTGGCAGTGCCGAAGGCGGCAAGAAAGCGGGACTCAAACCCCGTGCGCGCATCCGCGCCGCAGCCGTGATCGGCAGCGAGCCGACCATCATGCTCACTGGCCCCACGCCTGCTTGCCACAAAGCATTGCGCAAAGCCGGCATGCAAGCCAGCGACATCGACCTATGGGAAATCAATGAAGCCTTTGCCGTCGTGCCGATGAAGACGGCACGCGACTTGGGCGTCAGCCTGGAGCGTGTCAACGTCAATGGCGGCGCCATCGCCATGGGCCATCCGCTGGGCGCCACCGGTTGCATCATCCTGGGAACCTTGCTTGACGAGCTTGAACGCCGCAACCTGTCCACCGGCTGCGCCACGCTGTGCGTGGGCGGTGGCATGGGCATCGCCACCATCATTGAGCGGGTGTGAACATGGACAACGCTGTGAACCTGAGCCTGGGCGACGACGGCATCCTCGTCGCCACCATGGACCTGCCCGGCCGGCCCATGAATGTGGTGGGCGATGTGCTGATGGCCGGCATCGCTGCGGCTGTTGACAAGCTGGCCGACCCGTCGGTGAAGGGCTTAATCCTCACGTCAGGCAAAGCCGACTTCTGCGCTGGCGGCGACCTGGACCGCATGTCCCAGTGGAGCAAGCCCGAAGAGGCTTTTGAAGCCGCCAACGCTATGAAGGCCGTGCTGCGCAAGCTCGAGCAGCAAGGCAAGCCGGTGGTCGCCGCCATCAACGGCCACGCGCTGGGCGGCGGGCTGGAAATCTCGCTGGCTTGCCATGCACGTTTTGCCATTGACGACAGTAAGCTCAAGCTGGGCCAGCCCGAAGTCAAGCTGGGCTTGTTGCCCGGCGGCGGTGGCACGGTGCGGCTGCCGCGCCTGGTGGGCATACAGCAGGCTTTGCAGATTTGCGCCGAAGGGGCAGACCTGTCTCCCGCCAAAGCGCTGGGCATGGGCTTGCTGGCCGGTGTTGCCAAAGACCGCGACGATCTGATGGCCCAGGCGCGCGTCTGGATCATGGCCAACCCCAAGGCCAAACAGCCCTGGGACGCGCCCAAGTTCCGCTTCCCGGGAGGCGATTCACGCGCGCCGGCGATTGCGCAAATGTTCAGCGTGGCGCCCAGCGTGGCCAGCGCCAAGAGCTATGGCAACTACCCCGCCATCGGCCACATCATGAGTTCGGTGTTCGAAGGCGGCTTGCTCGACTTTGACGCCGCCAGCATCGTGGAAAGCCGCTACTTCGCGGCCTGCGCCATGAGCGCGGCTTCGAAGAACATGATCAGCACGCTGTGGTACCAACTGAACGCCATCAAGAAGGGCGCGTCGCGGCCGCAAGGCGTCGCACCGTCCAAGGTCAGCAAGCTCGGCATTCTGGGCGCGGGCATGATGGGCGCGGGCATTGCCTACGTCAGCGCCAAGGCCGGCATCACCATCGTGTTGCTGGACTCCACACAAGAAGCGGCAGAGCGTGGCAAGGCCTACTCACAAGGCTTGCTGGACAAAGCGGTCAAGCGTGGCCGCAGCACGGCAGACAAGCGCGACGCGCTGCTGGCGCGCATCACGCCCACCACCGACTACGCCGCGCTGCAAGGCTGTGACCTGGTGATTGAAGCGGTGTTTGAAGACCGCGCCGTCAAGGCGGGTGTCACCGCCAAAGCCGAAGCGCACATCGGCGCCAGTGCGGTGTTTGCGTCCAACACCAGCACCCTGCCCATCAGCGGCCTGGCCGCTGCCAGCCAACGGCCCGCACAGTTCATCGGCCTGCACTTCTTCAGCCCCGTGGACAAGATGCCGCTGGTGGAAATCATTGTCGGCGCCAAGACCGACAACCACACGCTGGCGCGCGCTTTTGACTACGTGCTGCACATCGGCAAGACGCCCATCGTCGTCAACGACAGCCGTGGCTTTTTCACCAGCCGCGTGTTTGGCACCTATGTGATGGAGGGCATAGCCATGCTGCGTGAAGGTGTTCATCCGCGCAGCATTGAAGCGGCAGGATTGCAAGCCGGCATGCCCATGCCGCCGCTGGCGCTGCAAGATGAGGTGTCGCTGTCGCTGGGCTTGCATGTGGCTGACCAGACCAAGAAGGATCTGGCCGCTGAAGGCAAGCCCTACAACGAACACCCCGGCACGGCTGTCGTGCGCCAGCTGTGCGAAATCGGCCGCGTTGGCAAAAAAGTCGGCCGAGGTTTTTACGACTGGGGCGATGACGGCAAACAGTTGTGGCCCGCGCTGACGCAGCACTTCCCGGTGGCTGCGGTGCAGCCGGCGCAGCAAGAACTCATTGACCGCCTGATGTTTGCGCAAGCCAACGAAGCCGCGCGCTGCTATGAAGAGAAGGTGCTGCGCTCTGTGGCGGACGCCAACATCGGCAGCATCTTCGGCTGGGGCTTTGCGCCCTT
>JANNEX010000244.1:0-5243 GCA_031379155.1 Rubrivivax sp. | reverse complement strand
GAGTTGGCGCCGCGCACGCCGAAGATCGGCACCAGGTGGGCCGCGTCGCCGACGAAGAGCACGCGACCGTGGCGATAGCTCTCTAGGGTCAGCGCGTTGGCCTTGTAGATGCCCATCCAGATCGGGTTCCACGGCGCGGTTTCGCCCATCATCTCGAGCAGGCTGCGCACCCGCGGCAGCACGTTCTCGGGCTTGATGGCCGCGTCGGGGTCAACGCCGTCCTGCAACTGGTAGTCGATGCGCCAGACGTTGCCCGGCTGCTTGTGCACCAGCACGGTCGAGCCCGGATTGCACGGCGGGTCGAAGTAGGCCAGGCGTTCGGTCGGGCGCGGGCTGTTCATCTGGATGTCGACGATCACGTAGCGGCCTTCGTAGCTCGTGCCCTTGAGCGGCAGTCCGAGCGCCTCGCGCAGAAAGCTGCGCCCACCGTCGGCGGCAACCACCCAATCGGCGTCGAGCGCGTAGTCGCCCTGCGGCGTCGACAGCGTCAGTCGGGCACCGTCCTTGCGCGCGCCCTTGCCCACGCCCTTGCCAACATCCATCGCGGTGACCCTGGTCTGCCAACGAATATCGATCAGGTCCGGCTTTGCCTGTGCCGCATCGAGCAGGAACTGCTCAATGCTGTATTGGGCGAGATTGACCATCGGCGGCAGCTTCTGGTTCTCGTCCTGCGGCATCGTGAAGTGCAGCACCTCGGTGTCGCGGTAGTAGCTGCGCCCGCCGGCCCAGGGCAGGCCGACTTTCAAAAAGCCGTCGATCGCACCCAGGCGCTCGACGATCTCCAGGCTGCGCCGCGAAATGCAGATGGCACGGCTGCCGAAACAGACCGAGTCGTCGGCCTCGATCAGCACCACCGGCACGCCATGGTTGGCCAGACCGAGGGCGGTGCTGTAGCCCACCGGGCCGCCGCCGACCACCACCACAGGGTGTCTGCGGGACTCCATCCCTTCACGCAGTGGCGGCAGTGATGCAGCGTGGCGTTCGGCCGTGAACGGGTAAGGCACGAATTCTTCAGTCATGGGGTCTCCTTCATAGCGTTGCCCGACATGTTCGCCATGTTTGACTCTCTAAGGCAAGTTGCACTTTAGTTGCGGCCGCAACGATTATGGTCAGCCAGCCGAAAAATTGCACTGCGGGTTTGCACTGGTTGCGATCACAACTACATCTCGGCGGGTAGTTGCGTTCACAACCAAGCTTTCCCATAATCGCGTCCAAACCGGCCCACAGGACACCACGATGGCAGCTTTGAAACGCAATCCCACTTCACTCGATCGCACCATCACACACCGTCTGCACACGCTCTCGAAGATCACCGACCGGGTGACACAGGCCGCGTACGCATCCGATGCCGGCATCCCTTTCAGTGAAGGCCGATGCCTCGCCGCCATCGGCGCCTTCAGTCCGCTGTCCGTCAACGATCTGGCACAGCGGGCAAACCTGAACAAGGGCCAAGCCAGTCGCGCGGCGCAGTCGCTGGTCGACCAGGGGCTGGTGCGCAAGGAGGCAAGCACCACGGACGGGCGCGGTGTCGTGCTCACCCTGACAGCAAAAGGTGAACGGCTCTGGCAGCGCTTGATGCAGGTGATCGAGGGCCGCAACGCAGAGATCGTCGCCTGCCTCGACGCCGCCGAGCTCCGGCAATTCAGCCTCTTTCTCGATCGCCTGGTTCAGCACGCTCGCGACTCAGCCGATGCCGGAGTCGAGGAATCCGAATAGGCTCTGCGACCCCGCGACATTGGTTGCGTACGCAACTTGTACAGCACGGATGCCGGACCTGTCAATTGGGCGATGAACTTAGTTGCGCGCGCAACTTTAGTCGCCTACATTGGCGGCGGATCAGTGAAGCCGGCGTCCCGTGACTCCGACGCCCTGCCCGACGACGTTCACCAGCCGAACCGACACCCATTGGAGACAAGCATGCCGACCATCCCCGCCACTTTGCGCCGCTGCCTGAGCCTCTGTGCCATCACGCTGCCGCTGTGCGCAGTGGCCTTCCCCGACAAGCCCATCGAGTGGGTCGTCCCCTATCCGGCTGGAGGGGGCTCCGATGTCGTGGCGCGCACCTTGGCCGAGCACATGGGCAAGACCTTGGGCCAGACCATCATCGTGAACAACAAGCCCGGCGCCGCCACCAACATCGGTGCCGACTATGTCGCCAAGGCCAAGGCGGATGGACACATCATCCTGACTGCGGACACGGCCACCCTGGCCGCCAATCCGGCGCTGTATACCAAGCTGCCCTACAACGCCGAGAAGGACTTGGCACCGGTCGGCCTGATGGCGCGGTTCCCGATGATCCTGGTGGTCGGCGCGGCCGTGCCGGTGAAGACGCTGGCTGAGTTCGACGCCTGGGCAAAGAAGCAACCCGACGGCGTCAACTATGCGTCGCCTGGCGCGGGCAGCCCGCACCACCTCGCCACGGAATTGTTTCGTGCGCGCAGCGGTGTGAAGCTCGTGCACGTGCCCTACCGCGGGGCCGCGCCGGCAGTGCAGGATGTGGTCGGCGGCCAGGTGCCGTTCATGTTCGTCGACACGGCCAGCGGCTACCCGCACATCCTGTCGGGCAAATTGCGGCCTATCGGCATCGCGAGCCCCAAGCGTGTGGCCGGTTTCGAGGCGATCCCGACGCTTGCCGAACAAGGCTTGAAAGGCTTCGAAGCCTATGCATGGCAAGGGCTGGTCGTACCTGTCGCCACGCCTCCGGACACCGTCGCCGCACTGAACAAGGCGCTTTTGGCAGCGTTGGATGCCACGGTTGTCAAAGCGCGTTTTCAGACGCTGGGCCTCGAGGCGATCCCGAGCACACCGGCACAAATGGCCGCCTATGCCAAGGCGGAGCGGGAAAAATGGGGCCAAGTGATCCGCGCTGCCAACATCCGCTTGGACTGAATCGCAAACGAAGCACAAGGGGTCAGTCTCTCAAGGAAATGTGGCTTTGCCACTTTCCTTGATCCCCACGGAGGACTGAGTGTCGCGCAGAAGTTCCTTCATGAGGCGGCGCACGATGGTCAGCGCGGGTGCGTCGCTGCGGCCAGCCAGCGTGACGATGGCAAACCGCGCGGTCGCATTCAAGGCCGGTTTCATCACCAGTTCTGCCAGATCGGGGCCGGCGGCGCGGATGGCGAACAGCACGGCGTCGCTGTGCCGCGTCAATTCGACCAGGCTCGGAAGCTCCTCGCAGCGCAGCGTGACGCAGCGCGCCGGGTGCGCGTCAGGTCCGTAGCGCTCGACGAGCACGCGCGCCACCTCGTCGCTCAGTGGCGTCGACGCGATCGGATACGCCCGCAGTTGATCGAAGGTCACACCACCGCGCTTGCGGGTCAGCGGGTGACCGCGCCGGCACAGGAAGGTGCCACGCATTTCGTAGGTCTCGGTAGCGCGCAGGTCGGGAGCGGGCGTCAGCGACCGGGCATCGACCACCAAGGCATCGATCGTGCGCTCGCGCAGGCTGCGTTCGAGCAGGTCGGTGCGGCCGCGTGAAATCTCGAGGCGTAATTTCGGATGGTGCGCAGCCATGTGCATGAGCAGTGGCGTCATCAGCATCGCGCCCGGCCCGGAACCCAGACCGATGCGCAGCGTGCCGGCACTTCCGCGGGCCATTTGTGCTCCGCTGTCGCGCAGGTCGTCGGCTGCCCCCACGAGTTGGCGAGCACGCGATACGACCTCACGGCCAAAAGGCGTGACCTCACTGCGCCGGCCAATGCGATCGAACAGAGGCTGGCCGAGCTCAGCTTCGAGCGCGCGGATGCTGCGGCTCAGGGCCGGCTGAGTCAGGAACAGGGCACTGGCCGACTTGCTGAAAGAGCCGGTCTGCGCCAGAGCGACCAGGTGTCGCAGTTGCACGAGGGTCATGGCCGGGCTCCCAAAACTGTACGTGAAACTCATGCTAATGCAGAAAACAATGCATTGGACTTTGAACTCACCGGACCCTACATTGGCCACGCCTTCACACCCTCCAGGAGTTGCCATGACGAAGTTCCAACGCTCGCTGGCCTTGATGGCCGGCCTGCTGCTCAGCGCCAGTGCGGCCACCGCGCAGACCTGGCCTGCCAAGCCAGTCAACCTGATGGTGCCGTACCCGGCGGGCGGCCCGTCCGACGCCATCGCGCGCATCTTTTTCAACCCGCTCGGCAAGGAGCTGGGCCAGCAGGTGCTGGTGGAAAACCTGGGCGGCGTCAGCGGCGCGATGGCGGCGCAGAAAGTGCTGGCCGCGCCAGCCGACGGCTACTACATCTTTCAAGGCTCGCCCAACGAGGTGATCCTGTCGCCGCTGGCGAATGCCGCGGTCAAGCTGAAGACAGAAGACTTCCGCCTGGTGCATCCGGTGGCCGATGCGGTGATGGTCTTCGTGACGCGCAAGGACTTGCCGGTCAACAACGTCGACGAGTTGATCGCCCTGGCGCGCAAGTCAGCCGACAAGCCGCTGACTTATGGCAGCGTGGGCATCGGCTCGCTCTACCACCTGATCCTCGAAAACGTGCAGGCCACCACCGGCGTCAAGCTGGCGCATGTGCCGTACAAGGGCAACGCACCGTTGCTGCAGGACATCGGCGGCGGCCAGGTCGACTTCGCGGTGCTGGTCTACAGCGCCGCGATGGGCGCGATGGCCGAGCAGGGGCGCATGAAGGTGATCGGCCAGCTCGGTGCGCAGCGCTCGGAGCTGTTGAAGAACGTGCCGGCCGCCAGCGAGGGCCAGGCGCTGAAGAACTTCTCGTACAAGATCTGGACTGGCTTCATGGTGCCGAAGAACACCCCTGAAGATGTCGTCACCCGCCTGCATGCCGCGATCAGCAAGACGCTGCAGGACCCGGCGGTGCGCGCGCAACTGGCAGCGCAAACCCAGGTCGCAGCGGCGCCGATGACACTGGCCGAGTCGGCGAAGTTTTTCGACGCCGAGACCGCGCGCTATCGCGGAATAGCCAAGCAGATCAACCTGCAGCCGCAGTGAGCCGGTCGTGACCTACCTGCTGCACGCGCTGCAGGCCCGGGCCGGTGAGTTCATCAGCCTGCGCCGCGACATCCACCGCTACCCCGAGCTGGCGTTCGAGGAGCACCGCACCGCCGCCCTGGTGGCCGACAAGCTCGAAGGCTGGGGCTATGCAGTCGAGCGCGGCATTGGCGGTACTGGTGTCGTCGGCACGCTGGTCCGCGGTGATGGTGGCAAGGGCACCAGGCGCCTGGGCATCCGCGCCGACATGGACGCGCTGCCGATCGATGAAGCCAGCGGCGCCGAGTGGACCAGC
>JANNEX010000195.1:0-4887 GCA_031379155.1 Rubrivivax sp. | reverse complement strand
AACACGCTGTCGTCGATCATCGTCACCGGCTCGCTGATGGTGGCCACGGCCATCCTCATCGAGTCGGGCCTGTCCTTCCTGGGACTGTCTGACGCCAACACCATGAGCTGGGGCTTCATCATCGGCTCGGGCCGCACGGTGTTGCGCACGGCGTGGTGGATCTGCGCCGCGCCGGGTATGGCCATCTTGCTGACGGTGATGGCCATCAACCTCGTCGGCGATGGCCTCAACGACGCGCTCAACCCGCGCCTGCGCTCGCTGTGAACGCCTTGAATGTCGTGAACGCGGTGAACGCTGACGAGCCCCTGCTGCGCATCCAGGCCTTGAGCGTCAGCCTGCCGCCCGGGGCCGACCGCCGCCACGCGGTGGACGACGTCAGCCTGGACCTCTGGCGCAACGAAATCTTGTGCGTGGTGGGTGAATCGGGTTCGGGCAAGTCGGTGATGTCACGCGCCATCCTGGGCCTGTTCCCGTCGCGCCACGTGCAGCCCAGCGCCGGGCGCATCCTGTTCGACGGCGCTGACCTGCTGCAGGCCACGCCCGAGCGGCTGCGCGAGCTGCGCGGCAACCGCATCGCGATGATCTTCCAGGAGCCGATGACGGCGCTGAACCCGGTGCTGCGCATCGGTGCGCAGATTGACGAGGTGCTGGAAGTCCACCTCTCGGGCGACGGCCCCGCGCGCCGTGCGCGCGTGCTGGACCTGCTGGCGGCGGTGAACCTGCCCGACCCGCAGCAGATCCTGTCCGCCTACCCGCACCAGTTGTCGGGTGGCCAGCGCCAGCGCGCCATGATCGCCATGGCCCTGGCTCTGGAACCCGACATCCTGATCGCCGACGAGCCGACCACGGCGCTGGACGTCACGACGCAGGCGCAAATCCTCTTGCTGATCCGCGACTTGCAGCGCAAGAAGGGCATGGGGGTGATCTTCGTCACCCATGACTTCGGCGTCGTGGCCGAGATCGCCGACCGCATTGCCGTCATGCAGCACGGCCGCTTGGTCGAGCAAGGCCCGGCAAGTCAATTGCTCAACGAGCCCCGGGACGACTACACGCGCTCGCTGTTGGCCGCCGTGCCCAGCCTCACGCCAGGGCCCAAGCGCGACTTCAGCGCGCAACCGGTGGTGCTTGGCGTGAACGGCCTGAGCAAGAGCTACCGCAGCGGCGGTGGCCTGTTTGGCGGTCGTATCGGCGGGCCAGGCCGGCGCGTGGACGCACTGGCGGCGGTGAGTTTCAGCGTGCGACGTGGCGAGACGGTGGGCATCGTTGGCGAGTCGGGCTCGGGCAAGTCAACGGCGGCGCGCTGCATCGCGCGGCTGATCGACGCCGACAGCGGCCAGATCATGGTCGAGGGCACCGACATCGCCGCTCTAAGCGCACGTGCGCTGCGGCCGGTGCGGCGGCGCATGCAGATGGTGTTCCAGGACCCGTTCGGCTCGCTCAACCCGCGGCGTACGGTGGGGCAACTGATCGCCGAGGGGCCCATCGTGCATGGCCTGAGCGCGGCTGCGGCCCACGCACGCGCACTCGAACTGCTGGACCTGGTCGGGCTGGAGCGGCGGGCTGCCGCGCGCTACCCACACGAATTTTCGGGCGGGCAGCGCCAGCGCATCGGCCTGGCGCGCGCGCTGGCGCTCGAGCCCGCCATCCTGGTGGCCGACGAGCCGGTATCGGCGCTGGATGTGTCGGTGCAGGACCAGGTGCTGCGCCTGCTGGCCGACATCCGCAACCGCCTGGGGCTGACGGTGCTGTTCATCACCCACGACCTGCGCGTGGTGGCCCAGGTCTGCGACAGCATCGTGGTCATGCACCAGGGCCGTGTGGTCGAAAGTGGCCTGGTGGCCGATGTCTATGCGCGCCCGGCCCACGCCTACACACGGGCGCTGCTGGCGGCCGTGCCGGGCCGGCAGTGGAGCCGCGACAACGACGCGCGGGTGGTGACCACACCGTCAAATACACCGACGCCATGACACTGCCCGCCGCCCCCGCCGAGCCAAGCCTGCTGGCGGTGACGCTGGCCCTGCGCGAAGGCCGCATCAGCGCCGTCGAACTGACCCAGGCCGCACTGGCGCGCATTGCCGCGCTGGAGCCGCAGCTGCAAGCCTTCATGCACCTGGATGCGGCCCGCGCCATGGCCCATGCGCAGGCCATCGACGGGCTGCGCGATGCCGGCGTGAACCTGGGCCCGCTGATGGGCGTGCCGGTGGCGGTGAAGGACCTCTTCAGCGTCGACGGCATGCCCACCACGGCTGGCAGCCAGCTGGACGTGCAAGACCTTGTGCCACCGCAAGGCAGCTTCGTGAATGGGCTGCTGCGGGCCGGCTGCGTCATCCTGGGCAAGACCCGCACCACAGAGTTTGCGCTGGGCGGCTTCAACCTCAACCGCCCACCGCCGTGGAACCCCTGCGACGCGAACCAGCCGCGCATGACCGGCGGGTCCAGCCATGGCTCTGCTGTCGCCGTGGCCGCAGGGCTGGCGGGCTTCACGGTCGGCACCGACACGGGTGGGTCGGTGCGCTGGCCTGCCGCCTTGTGCGGCGTCGTCGGCTACAAGGCCAGCAGCAGCCACTGGCCCTGTGACGGCGTGTTTCCGCTGTCGCCAGAGCTGGACAGCATCGGCCTGTTCACGCGCAGCGCCGACGACGCCGCCCTTGTGCACGCGGCGTTGAGCGGTCTCCCGCAGCGCCCTGTGCCTGCCGTCCACACACTGACCTTGGCCGTGCCGACAGCGCACTTCATGGACCAGCTCGACGAGCCCGTGCTGCGCTGCTTTGAAGCCGCCGTCGCGCGCCTTCGCCAAGCCGGTGCCTGCATCGTGAGCGCCGAGACGCCGGAGGCCTGCGAGATCGACGAGGTCTTTCGCAGCCTGGTCCCGGCCGACCTGCTGGCTTTCCTCGGGCGTGACCGCGTGACCGCACAGTTCGACCGCCTGGATGCCATTGCAGCCGACCGGCTGCAGGTGGCGTTTGAGGTGCGGGCCGACGACTACGCGAAGATGCTCGCACGGCGCCGCGTGCTGCAGCGTCTGGTGGCCGAGCGCAGCGTCGGCATCGACGCCTGGCTCACGCCCACGGTGCCGATGCTGGCGCAGCCGATCGCCCAGTTCCGCAGTGTGGCCGACGTGGCGGCCTGGAACCGGCGCGCCACGCGCAACACGCGGCCCGGCAACCTGTTCGGGCAGTGCGGGATTTCGTTGCCGATCCAGCACCTGGGCGCTGCGCTGCCAGACCCACTGATCGGCGCTGCGCTGCCAGACCCACTGATCGGCGCTGCGCTGCCGGTAGGCCTGCAACTGTGCGCCGCGCCCGGCCACGACGGGGCGCTGCTGAACTTGGCCTGCGCCGTTGAGAATCTGCTGGGCCGACCGGCCGGGCCGGCGCTGGACACGCCCCGTGGTCTTGCTTGACCGGCCAACGTCTACGGCGCCGGGCGACGAGCGTTGGCGCGCGATCTGCGTCCAGTCACTGCAGGCGCGCGCTTGGCGCGCGCATTGATCAGGTTTAGCGGTCAGGCTCAGTCCACAAAGTGCGCTTCGCGCTTGGCCAGATTGGCGCGCACCGCTTCTTGCTGGTTGGCTGACCCGATCAGTTGCACCTGCTCTTGTGACTCGGCCAGCAGCAGCGCAGCAGCGCTGTCGCCCACGCTGCGTGACGCTTGATTGAGCAGCCTTTTGGCGGCGCGGATGGCCTGCGGGTTGCGCTGCGCGATGGCACGCGCCAATGTGTGCGCGTCGGCCAGCGGGTCTTCGCACACCCGCGTGCCCAGGCCGAGGCGCACAGCCTCTTCGGCGGCCACGACACGACCCGTGAAGCACAGTTCACGCATCACATCGTCGCGCAACAAGCCCCGCGCCAGCGCCATGCCGGCCATGTCGGGCACGATGCCCCAATTGATTTCCATGAAGGACATTCGTGCGTCGCCAGCCAGCAAGCGCAGGTCTGCGCCCAGCGCCAGTTGCAAGCCACCGCCGTAGGCCACGCCATGCACGGCGGCAATCACTGGCACTGGCAATTCGCGCCAGCCTTGGGCAATGTGCTGCGGGCCGTTGGCCATGCCATGGCTGCGTGTCAGTAGGTCCAACCCAGCGTCTTGACCGGGCCCGGCCATGGCGGCAAAGCTGGCCATGTCCAGGCCTGCGCAAAAGGCCTTGCCGGCACCGTGCAGCACCACGGCGCGTAGGCCTTTTGTGCCTTGCAGCTGGGCCAGTGCGTCGCTGATGGCGGCGAACTTGGCGGCGTCCAGCGCGTTCATCTTGTCGGCGCGTTGCAACTGCACATCGGCCACGCCATGCGCGTCAATGCTCAAGGTGATGCGGTCTTGCATGGTCTGACCTCAGTTGACCTTGCCGCGCAGCGTGGGCAGGCCCACGCCGCTGGCATCAAAGCCGCCATCGACGGCCAGCACCTGGCCATTGACATAGCTGGCCGCCGGGCTGCACAAAAAACCCACCGCGCTGGCCACTTCTTCGGGCCTGCCATAACGGTTGAGTGGTATGGCATCGTAGTAGTCAGAGCGGATGGCCACGCTGTGCACCAGCTTGGCCATCTCGGTATCCACCGGGCCGGGGGCGACGCAGTTGACGCGGATGCCCACGTCGCCCAGCTCAATCGCCTGCTGCTTGGTCAAATGGATGAGCGCACCCTTGCTGGTGCCGTAGGCCACACGCAGCGTGCTGGCGCGCAGGCCCGAGATGGACGCGATGTTGACCACCGCGCCGCCGCCTGTGCTCAGCATGTGCGGCGCCGCCGCCTGCGTGCACAAAAAGGCGCCGTCCAGATTCGTGCCCAGCACGTGGCGCCACTCATCGAAACTGGTCTGCAGAATAGGCTTGAAGACGGCCACGCCGGCGTTGTTGACGAGCGCGTCGATGCGGCCAAAGCGCGCCACCAC
>JANNEX010000187.1:0-16533 GCA_031379155.1 Rubrivivax sp. | reverse complement strand
AGCCAAGTGGCGGCAGGCGCACGTTTCAACGCCACCATCTACGAGTGGATGGTGCTGGACAAGCTGGTCATGGAAGTCGGCTTTTTGGTCGACGGCCTGACCGCCATGATGATGGTGGTGGTGACCTTCGTGTCGCTGATGGTGCACGTCTACACCATCGGCTACATGGAAGGCGACCCCGGCTACCAGCGCTTCTTCAGCTACATCAGCCTGTTCACTTTCAGCATGCTGATGCTGGTCATGAGCAACAACTTCTTGCAGCTGTTTTTCGGCTGGGAAGCGGTGGGCCTGGTGAGCTATTTGCTCATCGGTTTCTGGTTCAAAAAGCCGACGGCCATCTTCGCCAACATGAAGGCTTTCTTGGTCAACCGCGTGGGTGACTTTGGCTTCATTTTGGGCATTGGCCTGATCGTGGCTTTTGCCGGCACGCTGAATTACGGCGAGGCTTTTGCCAAGGGCCCTGAGTTGGCCAAGCTGACGTTCCCAGGCAGTGATTGGTCGCTGATTACCGTGGCCTGCATCTGCCTGTTCATCGGCGCCATGGGCAAGAGCGCGCAGTTCCCGCTGCATGTGTGGCTGCCCGATTCGATGGAAGGCCCGACGCCGATTTCGGCGCTGATCCACGCCGCCACTATGGTGACGGCTGGCATCTTCATGGTCGCGCGCATGAGTCCCTTGTTCGAACTCTCGGACACGGCGCTGAACTTCGTCATGGTCGTCGGTGCCATCACGGCGCTCTTCATGGGTTTTTTGGGCATCATCCAAAACGACATCAAACGGGTTGTCGCCTACTCCACACTTAGCCAGTTAGGCTACATGACGGTGGCGCTGGGCGCGTCGGCCTACAGCGTGGCGGTGTTCCATTTGATGACGCATGCGTTTTTCAAAGCGCTGCTCTTCCTGGCCGCCGGCAGCGTGATCATCGGCATGCACCATGACCAGGATATCCGCAACATGGGCGGCCTGCGCAAGCACATGCCCATCACCTGGATTACCGCTTTGCTGGGCTCGCTGGCCTTGATAGGCACGCCGCTGTTCGCGGGCTTTTACAGCAAGGACAGCATCATCGAAGCCGTGCACGCCACGCACTTGCCGGGCACCGGCTTTGCCACCTTCGCAGTGACCCTGGGTGTCTTCGTCACCGCCTTCTATTCCTTCCGCATGTACTTCCTGGTCTTCCACGGGCCCGAGCGCTTTCATCACAAGCCATTCCCGCCCGAAGCTGACCACGCACCTGATGAGCATGCGCACGATGACCATGGTGACCATCATGCCCACACGCCGCATGAGTCCCCTTGGGTGGTGACGGCGCCGCTGATCCTGCTGGCCATCCCCTCGGTGGTCATCGGCTTCCTGACCATTCAGCCCATGCTGCATGGCGACTTCTTTGCCGATTCCATCATCGTCGACGCGGCGCGCCACCCGGCCATGAAAGAGCTGGGCGAAGCCTTCCACGGCGCCGCTGCCATGGCGCTGCACGGCCTGACTGCATTGCCTTTCTGGCTGGCGCTGGCCGGTGTCGTCACCGCCTGGTGGTTCTATCTGAAACAGCCGTCGATTCCGGCGTCCATTGCCCGCATCTTCAGCCCCGTGGTACGTGTGCTGGAAAACAAGTACTACATGGACTGGTTCAATGAACATGTGCTGGCCGCAGGTGCGCGCCTGTTGGGCGTCGGCCTGTGGAAGGGCGGCGACCAGGCGGTGATTGACGGCGCCATCAACGGCTCGGCACGCGGCGTGGGCAACCTGGCCGTGGTCATTCGCGGCTGGCAGACCGGCCGCCTGACCACCTACGCGCTGGTCATGCTGCTGGGCATTTTCGGTTTCATGACCTGGCGTTTGTGGCCCGGTGTCATTCAGCCTTTTCTCAAGACGCTTTTCTGAAGACCCTGTTCTAACCCTGAACATGAGCGGCACGGCACAAAAACAAGTGAGAGAAGAATGGGTCTGCTGAGCATAGCGATCTGGTTGCCTATCGCCTTCGGCACTTTGCTGTTGGCGCTGGGGCGTGACCAGAACGCGGGCGTGGTGCGTGCGCTGGCATTGGCTGGCGCAGTGGCGTCCTTCCTGGTCACACTACCCTTGGTGCTGAGCTTCAACGCCGCCACGGCTGCCATGCAGTTTGTCGAGAAGCTGCCCTGGATCGCACGCTTCAACATGCACTACCACCTGGGTGTGGACGGCCTGTCGGTGTGGTTCGTGCCGCTCACGGCTTTCATCACCGTTGTCGTCGTTATCTCTGCCTGGCAAGTCATTGAAGAGCGTGTGGCGCAGTACATGGGCGCCTTCCTCATCCTCAGCGGCTTGATGGTGGGCGTGTTCTGTGCGCTCGACGGCTTGCTGTTCTACGTCTTCTTTGAAGCCACGCTGATTCCGATGTACATCATCATCGGGGTGTGGGGCGGGCCCAACCGGGTCTACGCGGCGTTCAAGTTTTTCCTCTACACGCTGCTAGGCTCACTCTTGATGTTGGTGGCACTGGTCTACCTCTACTTCAAGAGCGGCGGCAGTTTCGACATCCTCACCTGGCACAAGCTGCCACTGCCGCTGAACGTGCAGGCTTTGCTGTTCTTCGCCTTCTTCGCGGCCTTCAGCGTCAAGGTGCCGATGTGGCCGGTGCACACCTGGCTGCCCGACGCGCACGTGGAAGCACCCACCGGCGGCTCGGTGGTGCTGGCGGCCATCATGCTCAAGCTGGGTGCTTACGGCTTCCTGCGCTTTTCCATGCCCATCGCGCCGGACGCGGCGCACGCCTATGACTGGGTCATCATCACGCTGAGCCTGATTGCCGTGCTCTACATCGGCCTCGTGGCGCTGGTGCAGCAGGACATGAAAAAGCTGGTGGCCTACAGCTCCATCGCGCACATGGGTTTTGTCACGCTGGGCTTTTTCATCTTCAACAGCCTGGGCATGGCTGGCGGCATCGTGCAGATGATCAGCCACGGCTTTGTCTCTGGCGCCATGTTCCTGTGCATTGGTGTCTTGTATGACCGCATGCATTCGCGCGAGATTGCCAGTTACGGCGGCGTGGCCAACACCATGCCCAAGTTTGCGGGCTTTGCCATGCTGTTTGCCATGGCCAATTGCGGCCTGCCCGGCACAGCGGGTTTTGTCGGTGAATGGATGGTCATTCTGGGCGCCGTCAAATACAACTTCTGGATTGCCGCGCTGGCCTGCACCACGCTGGTCTTTGGCGCCGCCTACACCTTGTGGATGGTCAAACGTGTCTACTTCGGCGAAGTGGCCAATGACGAGGTCAAAGCGCTGCAAGACATCAATGGCCGTGAGTTCCTGATGCTGTCCCTGCTAGCCGCCGCCGTGCTGTGGATGGGCCTCTATCCCAAGCCTTTCACGGACCTGATGGACGTGTCGGTGACCGAGTTGTTGCGCCACGTGGCCGTGTCCAAGATTCCCAACTAATTTTCTAACTAACTTTCTAACTGAGGCTGTCGCGGCGCCTTTCAAAGACTTCACCATGACCGCACTGAATTGGTCCGTCGTTTACCCCGAACTGTGGCTGCTGGTGGTGGCCTGCGGGGTGCTGCTGGCCGACTTGTTTTCGAACGACCCGCATCGCCGCCTGACCTTTTGGCTGACGCAGGCCGGCATTGCGGTGTTTGCGCTGCTGCAATGGCTGGACTACGACGCGGCAATAGCCACCTACGGCATGAACAACATGGTCGTGGTCGACCCCATGGGCCGCCTGCTGGCCTTGTTCGCCGCGCTGGCCATGATGGTCACGCTGGCTTATGCGCGGCCCACGCTGGCCGCGCGCGACATGCTTAAGGGCGAGTTTTTCATGCTCGCCCTCTTTGTGCTGCTGGGCATCTCGGTCATGTGCTCGGCCAACAACTTCCTGGTCGTCTACCTGGGCCTGGAGCTGATGAGCCTGAGCCTGTACGCGCTGACCGCCTTGCGCCGTGACCATGGCCTGAGCACCGAAGCGGCCATGAAGTACTTTGTGCTGGGTGCGCTGGCCAGCGGCTTCTTGCTTTACGGTTTGTCCATGATGTACGGCGCCACCGGCTCGCTGGAAATTCCGCGCGTCTTTGAGCAAATTGGCACCGGCCGCATCAACAAGGATGTGCTGACCTTTGGCGTTATTTTTGTCGTTGCCGGCTTGGCGTTCAAGCTGGGCGCAGCACCGTTTCACATGTGGGTGCCCGATGTGTACCAAGGCGCACCCACCTCGGTGACGCTGCTGATTGGTGGCGCGCCCAAGTTTGCAGCTTTTGCCATCACCATGCGCCTGCTGGTTGAGGGCCTCTTGGGCTTGGCGGTGGACTGGCAGCAGATGTTCATCGTGCTCGCCGTGGCTTCCTTGGCGGTGGGCAACTTTGCGGCCATTGCGCAGAGCAACCTCAAGCGCATGCTGGCCTACAGCACCATCGCGCAAATGGGCTTCATCGTGCTGGGCTTGTCGGCCGGTGTGGTCAGCGGAAATACCCTGAGCGCGGGCAATGCCTACAGCGCCGCCATGTTCTATCTGGTGGCCTATGTGCTGACCACGCTGGGCACCTTCGGCCTCATCATGGTGCTGTCGCACCAGGGCTTTGAAAGCGAAGAGATCAACGACCTGGCGGGCCTGAGCACGCGCAGCCCCTGGATGGCCGGTGTCATGACGGTGTTCATGTTCTCGCTGGCGGGTGTGCCGCCCATGGTGGGCTTCTTTGCCAAGCTCGCCATCATCCAGGCCCTGGTCAGCACCAACATCACCCACTACATCGTGCTGGCCGTGGTGGCGGTGATGTTCTCTTTGGTCGGCGCCTTTTACTACCTGCGCGTGGTCAAGGTGATGTGGTTCGACGAGCCCACGCAAAGCATGCCCATCAACCGCACACAAGGCGTCACAGTCTTGCTCGCGCTCAACGGTGCTGCCGTGTTGATCTTCGGCCCCTTCTCTGGCGGTTTGATGGCCATGTGCCGCGACGCCATCGTCAAGGCCATCGCGAGTTAGCGTGGGATCTTCAGCCGAAGTCTGGCTGGTGATTGTGTTTGCCCTGGTCGCCGCCAACATGCCTTTTGTCAACGAACGCCTCTTCATCGTGGGCCAGCGCCGCGCACCCAAGGCGCTGGGCTGGCGGCTGCTGGAACTGCTGCTGATGGCGGCGCTGAGCTTCTGTGTGGGCTGGATGCTGGAGGGCCGCATAGGCCAGCGCCAGCCGCAGCAGTGGCCGTTTTTTGCCGCTGCTGGCTGCCTGTTCCTGTCCTTTGCTTTCCCTGGGTTCGTGTGGCGCTACCTTCGAAAGTCAGCGCCACGTGAGGCTGCCGATGTCTGAGCCGGACCAGCATCTGATTGAGACACGCCTGGCCAGCAGCACGCTGCTGCAGGGCGGCTTTCTCGAGGTGCGCCGCGACGACGTGCAACTGCCCGACGGCAGCCGTGCCACGCGTGAATTTATCCAGCACCCCGGCGCCGTGGCCGTGATTCCCCTGCTGCCTAACGATCAAGTGGTGCTGGTTCGCCAACACCGCTATCCCGTCGGCAAGGTGCTGCTGGAATGGCCGGCAGGCAAGCGTGACGCCCTTGAGACCACCTTGGCCTGCGCGCAACGTGAGTTGCAAGAAGAAACTGGCTACCGCGCCAGCGAATGGGCCTACGGCGGTGAGATTCACAACGCCGCCGCCTATTCCAGCGAAAGCATCTGGCTGTGGTTTGCACGCGGCCTGGTGGCCGGGCCAGCCAAGCCCGACGCAGGGGAGTTTGTCGACACCGTGGTCATGGGCCTGTCCGAGTTGGAGGCCATGGACTTGCGTGGCGAACTGCTCGACGTGAAGACGCTCATTGGGCTGCATTGGTTGCAACAAAGTAAAGCGGGCCGCAGAGCGTGTGTTTGGCGCAGCGCCGACGCCGCGTCAGCCCTATGATCCCGGCCCCATGAAGGTACTGAACCTGCGCTGTGCCAACGGCCACGGCTTTGAAGGCTGGTTTGCCAGCGATGACGACTACATGGAGCAAAACGGCCGTGGTGGCGTGGAGTGCCCGTTGTGCGCCGACAAGCTCATCAGCCGCTTGCCTTCAGCCCCGCGCCTGAACCTGTCGGGTGCCGGTGAACCGGTGGCCAAGCCCAAGGCCGCCGACCTGCAAGCGGCCTGGCTTGAAACCGTGCGCACCCTGGTGGCTAGCACCGAAGATGTGGGGGACCGGTTTGCCGAAGAGGCACGCCGCATCCACTACGGCGAAGAGCCGGCGCGCGGCATTCGCGGCCAGGCCACGGCGCAAGAGCGTGCGGCGCTGATGGAAGAAGGCATAGAGACGATGTCGGTGCCCATGCCGGCGGCGCTCAAGGGGCCGGTGCAGTAGGGCCGGTGCAGCAGCCCTGCTACAGCACGCGACCGGGGTTCATCAACCCCAGCGGGTCTAGCGCCGACTTGATGGCGCGCATCATCTGCAAAGCCACTGGCGACTTGCGCGCCGCCAACTCATCGCGCTTGAGCTGGCCTATGCCGTGCTCGGCTGAAAACGACCCGCCACAGGCTGCCACGGCGTCAAACACCAACTGGTTGACCGTGTGCTCTTGCTCATCCAAAAATCGTTTTCCATCGGCGCCCGCCGGCGCTTGCACGTTGTAGTGCAGGTTGCCGTCACCCAGGTGGCCGAAGTTGACCAGTTGCACACCGGGCCAACGCTGGCGCAGCGCGGCGTCGGTGCTGTCCACAAAGGCAGGAATGCTTGAGACGGGCAGCGAGATGTCGTGCTTGATGTTCAGGCCCTCTTGCGCCTGGGCCAGCGGGATGGACTCGCGCACATGCCACAGCGCCTGGCTTTGCGCCAGGCTCTCGGCCACCACGGCGTCAACCACGCAGCCTGACTCGAGTGCGTCGGCCAGCAGGGCTTCAAAGCGCGTGCGGGCTTGCGTTTCGCCGTCGACATCGCTTTGCTCCAGCAGCACCGTCCACGTCGCCGTGGGCAATGGGTTGGGCAGGGCGGGGAAATGCCTAACGACCAAATTGAGCGCATAACGTCCCATGGCCTCAAAGCCCGTCAGCCCCGCGCCAAGCCGCGCACGCGCCAGCGACAGCAGCGCCACGCAGTTGGCCAGGCTGGTGCAGGCGGCCAGCGCAGTGGTGGTGGCCGCAGGCTGCGGCGCCAGCTTCATGGTGGCGGCGGTGATGATGCCCAGCGTGCCTTCGCTGCCGACAAAGAGGTCGCGCAGGTCGTAGCCGGTGTTGTCCTTGCGCAGGCCGCTCAGGCCGTGCCAAATGTCGCCCGTCGCAGTCACCACTTCAAGCCCCAGGCACAGTTCTCGCGTGTTGCCCCAGCGCAGCACCTGCGTGCCGCCGGCATTGGTGGCCAGGTTGCCACCCAGGGTGCAGCTGCCTTGTGCGGCCAGGCTCAGCGGGAACAGCAAACCCTGTTCGGCGGCCGCAGCCTGCACGTTTTGCAACACGCAGCCCGCTTCAGCGGTCAGCGTGAGGTTGGCGCTGTCGATGCCGCGAATGCGGTTCAAACGTTGCAGGCTGAGCAGCACTTGCGTGCCGCTGCCGTCAGGCACACCACCACCGACCAGGCCCGTGTTGCCACCCTGCGGCACGATGCCCACGTGCTGCGCTGCGCACAGGCGCACCACCGCAGCCACTTCTTTGGTGCTGCCCGGCCGCACGACAGCCAGCGCCTTGCCGCGCCAGCGGCGGCGCCAGTCTTGCTCCCAGGCCGAGAGGTCGCCAGCGGTCAGCACGTTGCCCTCGCCCACGGCCTGGCGCAGCGTAGGCAGCAGCGCAGGCAGCAGCGTCATGCGCTGGCCTTCACGCTGCGGCGCAGGCGCCAGCGAATGTAGACCGTGCAAGCCGTGAACAGCCACAGGCACAGCGCAATCTCGGCCAGCGCCAGCCCTTGCGACAAACCGCGCTCGCTGCTGGCGCGCACCACACCTTCCATGAAGTACAGCCACAGCAGCAGGCTCAACCAGCGAAACGTATACATGCGGTGGCGCCACAAGCCGACCAGGCACAACAGCAAGGGCAGCACCTTGATCGCCAGCGTGCCGCTGCCCGTGGGCGCCAGCCACAGCTCCCAGGCCAGGCCCAAAACGATGAGCCCAATCAGACCCGCCAAGGCTGCGACGCGGGTCTGGCGAACCACAGGTTCGGGAGCTTGTGACGTTGATTCCAAAGGCATGCTGGCATCATAGCCAGCATGAACACTGAACTGGCCCTGAGCCCGCGTGAACGCGCCAAAGCCGTGCTGCGCGAACTGCCGCACACGCTGCGCAGCTGGCCCTGGTTTGACACCCTGCGCACCCTGCGCATGCGCTTTAGAGATGACCGCCTGGGCCTCACGGCGGGCAGCCTGACCTTCACCACACTCATTGCACTGGTGCCCTTGGTGACGGTGATGCTGGCCGTGTTCACGGCCTTCCCCATGTTTGTCGGGTTCGAAGGTGCGCTGGAAAAGTACTTCCTGCAAAACCTGGTGCCCGACACCATTGCCAAGCCCGTGCTCAAGGCACTGACGCAGTTTGCCGGCAAGGCGCGTGGCATGGGCACGCTGGGGCTGGTGCTGTTGGTGGTGACGGCCCTGGCGCTGGTGTTGACCATAGACCGCACGCTCAACGCCATCTGGCGCGTGCGCAAGGCGCGGCCGCTGGGTAAGCGCGTGCTGGTTTACTGGGCGGCGCTGACCTTGGGTCCGCTGGCTTTGGGCGTTAGCCTGTCCATTACCTCTTTTGCCGTGTCGGCCTCCAAGGGCTGGACATCGGCCATGCCCGGGGGTGTGGGTCTGGTGCTGGAAGTCATACAGTTTGGCATCCTGGCGGCGGCCACAGCAGGGCTGTTTCACTACGTGCCCAACACGGCAGTGCGCTGGCGCCATGCCTGCGCCGGTGGCATCTTTGTGGCTATTGCTTTCGAAGTGGCGAAGAAGCTGCTGGCCTGGTATGTGGATACTGTGCCCACTTACAGCGCGGTCTTCGGCGCCTTTGCGGTCGTGCCCATCTTGATGCTGTGGGTCTACCTGGGCTGGGTCATCATGCTGCTGGGCGCCGTCATTGCGGCCTATGCGCCAAGCCTGCAAATGCGCATCAAGACCCGCACCGACACACCCGGCTGGCGCTTTGAGCTGGCCATGGCCGTGCTGGCGCAATTGGAGCAAGCGCGCCACAGTCCGCCAAACAAGCCGCTGTATGGCTTGTCGCAAGTGGCGCTGTCTGAGCGGCTCAGTGCCGACCCGCTGCAGCTAGAGCCGCTGCTGGAAGCGCTGGCCGATATCGGTTGGGTGTCGCGCCTGGACGAAGGTGGCGACGCACGCCATGTGCTGCTGTGTGACCCCGCCACCACCACCATGGCGCCGCTGTTGCAGCGCACTTTGCTCAACCCTGGCGCCAGCAGCGCGGCTTTCATGCAAGCCAGTGGCATGCGCCACATCACGCTGCGCCAGGCGCTTGGCCTGTGAGCCCCCTGCGGCTATTCGGTCTTGCGCCGCATCACCGCCGAGAGCTTGGCGTCGCTGGCGTAGTGGTAGACGATGCTGCCGGCGCGCCATTCACCGAGCCAGATCATGCGGTCTGAGAAGGCGTCGTGGTCGTCTTTGGAGAAGGGCTTGTCGAAAGTAGTGATGA
The DNA here is from genome assembly GCA_031379155.1 of Rubrivivax sp. GTDB lineage: Bacteria > Pseudomonadota > Gammaproteobacteria > Burkholderiales > Burkholderiaceae_C > Rubrivivax. The sequence goes on along the minus strand of JANNEX010000187.1, from coordinate 6,976 downwards.
CGCCGCGGTAAGGCTCGTTCAGGTTCTCCAGCACGGCTTTCAGTGCCGGGCCCGAGGTGTCGCCCTTGCTCTGAAACAGCGCACGCAGCATCAGGTGCATGGCGTCGTAAGCCTGCGCTGCCGCCATCAAGGAGCCCACCGGCCTTTCGCCCGAGTGTTTGTAGTAGCGCGCAATGAACGATGCGCGGCGTTCGTTGGCACTGTCCTGAATGATGCTTTGCGTCATCATCGTGCCCTCCAGTGCGCTGGCACCGGCCGACTTCAGCACACTGGCGAATGACAGCGGCCAGGGCGCGAAGTAGGGCACCTTCCAATTCATCGCGGCGCGTGCTTTCACCGCCACCGCTTGCTCGGGGCCGACGGTGAAGTTGACGATGGCGTCGGCACCCGCCGCGCGTGCCGCTTCCATCTCGTCCTTCAGCGACTGCACACCCAGGTCAAAGCGCGCCGCGTACACCGGCGAAAGGCCGAGTTTTTCAAGCGCGGCCTTGAGTTCGTTGAAACCACCTTCGCCGTAACCCGTGCGGTCGGCAAAGATCGCCACCTTGCTCAGCTTGCGCCTCTCAACAATTTCACGCACCAAAAAGCGCACCTTCATGGCATCCACCGGCGCCAGACGAAACACGTAGCTCTGCGCTGCCGGCGTCTTGCGCGTGACTTGCGTACCCGTTGAGCAAGGCACCATCAGCAGGTGTTTGTGGGTTTCAAACACATCCACTGACTTGAGTGCCACGCCGGTGTTGCAGTAGCCCACGGTGAATGCCACTTTCTCTTTCACCACCAAGTCTTCAGCGGCTGCGCGCCCGGCGTCGGGGTTGGCCTTGTCGTCACGCACTACCAACTCCAGCGGCTGGCCCAGGTAGCCGCCCACGGCATTGATTTCGGCCACCGCCATTTGCGCGCCGTGGCGCATGCTGTTGCCAAAGTCGGCCGAGCCGCCGCTGAGCGGGCCGATGAGGCCGATGCGTATTGGCGGGTTGTTTGTGTTGTTCTGCGCTTGCAGGGGCGCGGCGGTGACCAAGGCCAGCAGGGCCAGCAGCGCCAGCAAGGTCACCCGTGCCAGCGGGCTGGCTGCGCCAGCGTGTTTCGCCAAGATGGCCATCATCACCCCGCCCACCAACCGGACCGCGCCTGTCGTTGCCCATCATTTTGACCAGGTCAGGGTCTGCGCGACCCCGGCACTTACGCCACCTTGCGCTGCCCAGGCTGCTTACTTTGTCATGCTGGCGTCTTGCGCGTCTCATGCGTCTGGCGCAGGCGCAATGCACCCGGCAAAGGCAGCGAACGGCGCAGCACATCTTCAGTCAGCCACAGCGCCGCGCGGCGCGCGCGTTCTGCCACCACCGGCAGCGGCAACTGCTGGTAGTCGTCGTTGAAAACTTCAAAGCTGTAGTCGCCGCGGTAGCCCAGGCCGTCCAGCGCCACCACCAGGCGCGCCAGCTCTTCGCTGTGCACACCCTCGCCCGGGAAAACGCGGAAGGTGCGTGCCGTGTTCATGCGCTCTTCAAAGCTGGGTGTCTCTTGCCACATGAAGTCAGACAACTGCACCAGGTAAATGCGCTGCGGATCAAGCAGGTCCAGGTCTTGCAGCGCGTCCTTGGCGGCAAAGATGTGAAAAGAATCCAGGCCCAGGCCCAGGTTGGGCGCGTCGGCTTCGCACACCAGCTGCCAGGCCTGCGCCAGCCGGTTGACGCTGCGGCCCCAGCTCAGCGCTTCATAGGCCACCTTGATGCCATGCGGCAGCGCCAGCATGGCCAGCTTGCGCAAGTCGCGCGCCAGCACGGCCGTGTCGTCGCTGGCGTGGCGGCTGGTGGAACTGCACGCCAGCAGCACTTTGCAGCCCAGCGCAGCGCACATCTCGATCATGCTTTTGGCGATGTCGACTTTGTAGTCGTGCAGCCTGCCCGACAGGCCTTCAAAGTCACGCAGCACCTGAAAGCCGGTGCCGCGCAGGCCGCTGTGGCGTACCGCTTTGACGGCGGCGTCCAGCCCGTCGGGGTGGCCCACCACGTCTCGCGCGCTGAGCATGACTTGACTGAAACCGGCGTCACGCATGGCGCGCAGTTTGGCCTTCAGCGGCCCGGCCAGCGTGATGGTGTCCATACCAAATTCTTCGATCTTCATGGCCGGCCTAACTGCGTGTGTCGTGCACCAGCTCAAACACCACCGAGTGCAACTGGTTGCGGGTGATGGCGCCGCTGGAGGTGACCTTGAGGCCTGCGGTGTCGACAAACTCAACGCCCTGGCGGCGCAAGGTGTTCACCGCCGTGGGCACGTCGGCGCAGCCAAAGCCGATGCGGTGAAACAGCTCTTGCTCGTCGTAGGGCAGGGGCACCGGGTCGGGCTCAATCAGTTGCACAAAGAAGTGCGCCGCGCCTGCGCAGGGGCTCCTCAGCAGCGTGCCCTTGGGCAGGATGCCAAAACGCGTGTCGTCGCCCAGGCGCGCAAAGCCCATCAAGCGACCGTAGAACTCTACCCAGTCGTCGGTGCGTTCGCGCCCGATGTACTGCACCACGCCGAAGAAGTGCAGCCCTGCCACGGCGGGAGGATGGGGGTCAACGCCGGGGATGGGTTTGAAGTCGACATCGAAGATGGAAAACTCTTCGTAGCGGTCGACAAAATAGATGTGCGCACCGCCCGGGCCGTGAATGCCGGGGATGTTGAGCTCCATCACCTGCGCGTGGTTGGGCAACTCCCAGGCGCCCAGGTCCAGCACACGCTGGTAGGCCGCTCGCGCGTCGTGCACACGCAGCGCCAGCGCCGACAGGCGTGGTGCACCTTCCAGCGCAGCTGCCGTGCCGCGCACCACACCGGCCTGGGCGTTGACGATGATGTGCATGGCGCCTTGGCGATACAGCTGCACTTCCCGCGAGCGGTGACGCGCCACGGGTCTGAAACCCATGGTCTCCAGCACCTGGCCCAGGGCTTGCGGCTGGTGGGTGCTGTATTCGATGTATTCGATGCCGTCCAGGCCCAGCGGGTTGGGTGTGTCACCCAGGGCTTCGCGGTCGGGCGTGGCGTCTTGCATGGGGTGTCCTGAAGTGAAGCGTTAGGCCTGGTTGCTGATGGCTGGCCTATGCCATCAAGTGCGGCCTTGCAGCAGCACCTGCATGTGGGCTTGCATGCGTGCGCTGTCAGGCTCGCAGCCGGTGAAAAGCCGGAAGGCGTCCACCGCCTGGCCCACGGCCATGCCGGCGCCATTGGCCACCGGGCAACCTGCGGCGGTGGCTGCTTGCAGCAGCGCCGTGTTCAAGGGCGAGTAGACGACTTCTGACAGCCACAGCCGACGGTGCAGGCAGGCTGCGGGCAAAGGCAAACCGGGCCATTTGTCCATGCCTGTGGGTGTGGCGTGCACCAGTCCGCTGGCACCCGCCAACGCGCTGGCAATGCCAACGCCAGCGCTTGCGCGTTGGCCCGGATACAGCGTGTTCAGGCGCGCGGCCAGTTCACGCGCGCGCGCCAAGTCGCTGTCCACCAGCACGAGTTGCGCCGCGTTCATGCGCAGCAGGGCGTGTGCGATGGCCGCGCCCGCGCCGCCCGCACCCAGCAGCACCACGCGCGCCAAGTCAGCGCCGGGCAGTTGCTGTTCAAAGCCCCAGCGCCAGCCGCTGCCGTCGGTGTTGTGGCCATAGGCCTTGCCACCACGCAGCACCACGGTGTTGACTGCACCCATGGCCTGCGCTTCTTCACTCAGGCCGTCCAGCAAAGGAAGCACCACCTGCTTGCAGGGATAGGTGATGTTCAGCCCCGCAAAGCCCATGGAGCGCGCCGCTTGCAGTAGGGCGGGCAGGGCAGCCGCACCCTGTGCGCTGCGGTCAAGGTCGATGAGCTGGTAATGCAGGCGCAAGCCCTGCGCCTGGGCTTCGGCTTCGTGCATGGCAGGGGTCAGCGAGCGCCCAATGCCAGCACCAATCAAACCCAACAGCAACTTGCCGCTGCGCTGGCTGGCATGCAGCAGCGCTGCCCCTTCCTGGCCCCCTGAGTTCATGGCCTGGGTTTACTTGCGCAGCTTGGCCAGTTCGGCCTGCAACTCGGCCACGGTGGTGCTGATGGCAGCACCGTGCTTTTCAATCACCGGCTTGAACTTGTCGCGCAGTTTGGCTTGTTCGGCGGCCGAAAACTCGGTGACCTGCATACCGGCTTTCTTCAACTGATCCAGCTGGCCCGCAGCAGCTTCGCGGTTCACCTGTCGCTCAAAGCGGCCGGCTTCCAGCGCAGCGTCTTGCAGGATCTTTTTCTCGGCGTCGCTCAGCGTGTCCCAGACCTTCTTGCTGAAGATCAACGACTGCGGGTTGTACTGGTGGTTGGTGACGGCGAGGAACTTTTGCACTTCAAAAAACTTGTTGGCCAGAATCACGCTGAAAGGGTTCTCTTGCCCGTCAATGGCCTTTTGCTCCAGGCCTGCATAGACCTCAGGGAAGGCCATGGGCGTGGGGTTGGCGCCCACCGCCTTGACCCAGTCGACGTTGATGGCGTTGGGGATGACACGCAGCTTGAGGCCCGCAATGTCTTCCACCGTGGCCAGCGCCCGCTTGCTGTTGGTGATGTTGCGAAAACCCAGCTCGAAATAGGCCAGGCCGACGATGCCTTTGTCGGCCAGCTTGGCGTGCAGCTTGCTACCGAAGGGGCCGTCCACCACGGCGTCGGCTTCTTTAGCGCTGGCAAACATGAAGGGGAAGTCATAGACCTCAAAGTCCTTCACCTGCGAGGCCAGGATGCCGGAATTGAGCAGCACCATCTCTATCGTGCCGCCTTGCAAGGCCGACACATTGGCCGCGTCGCCGCCCAGCGTGCCGCCGGGGAAGACGGTGACCTTGAGCTTGCCAGCGCTCTTGGCCGCCACGATTTCGGCAAACTTGCTCGCCCCTTGTTCCAGCGGGTGGCCTTTGGGGTTTTGCAGGCCCAGCTTGAAGGTCTTTTCCTGCGCCTGTGAGGCGCCCATGGCCAACAACGCGGCCACAGCCACAGACCACACTCGACGATTGATACGCATCATTTTTGTCTCCTCAACACCAAACTAAATAAACGGTTCAAACCGGTGCGCCAGCCACTAGCCGGCAAACCACTTGGCAGGCCCGGTGACGAGCCAGGGGAACAGCACCATCAAGAACATGACGGTGAACTCAGCAATCATGAAAGGCAGCACGCCACGCGTGACGTCGTCCATCTTCATCTTGCCTACACCGGCCACGACATTGAGCACGGTGCCCACGGGCGGCGTGATCAGGCCGATGGCGCAGTTGATGATGAACAGCACGCCAAAGTAGACCGGGTCAATGCCGGCGGCCTTGACCACTGGCATCAGCACCGGCGTCATGATCAGGATGGTGGGCGTCATGTCCATGGCCGTGCCGACCAGCATCACCAGCACCATGATGGCGATGAGCAACAGAGTCTGGTTGCCCATGAAGGGCTCGAGCAGGCTGATCATCTGCGCCGGAATTTCCGCCACCGTGATGAGCCAGGCGCTGACCATGGCCGCGGCCACCAAGAACATGATGACGGCAGTGGTCTTGGCCGCCGACATAAACACGGCGCGCAACTGGTGCAGCTTGAGTTCGCGGTAGACCAGTGTGGCCACCAGCAGTGCGTACACGGCTGCCACCACCGCTGCTTCAGTGGGCGTGAAGATACCCATCTTCAGGCCCACGATGACGATGACAGGCAAGAACAACGCCCAGGTGCTTTCGCGCAGCGCCTGCCAGCGCTCTGCGGCCGTGGCCTTGGGCGGCTGCTGTATGTGTTCGCGCTTGGCCACCCACCACCAGGCCACGGCAATCGACAAGCCCATCAACAGCCCCGGCACGATGCCGGCCAGGAAGAGCTTGCTGATGGACACGTTGGCCGCGACGCCAAAAATCACAAAGCCGATGGACGGTGGGATGACCGGCGCGATGATGCCGGCCGACGCAATAAGCCCGCCCGCGCGTGCCTTGTCATGCCCGGCCTTGACCATCATGGGCAGCAACAGCGCGGTCAGCGCAGCGGTGTCGGCCACCGCAGAGCCCGACAGCGCGGCCAGCATGCACGCGGCCAGGATGGCCACATAGCCCAGCCCACCGCGTCTATGGCCGACCAACGTGATGGCCAACTTGACGATGCGGCTGGACAGCCCGCCCACGTTCATGATCTCGCCGGCGAGCATGAAAAACGGCACCGCCAGCAGCGGGAAACTGTCAGCGCCGTTGATGGTGTTTTGGGCCAGGATTTGCGCGTCAAACAAGTTCAGGTGCCACATCAGCGCCACGCCTGACAGCAGCAAGGCGTAGGCGACGGGCACACCCAGCGCCATCACGGCCAGCAGCGAGCCCAGGAAGATGAAGACGGTCATGGCTTGTGCCTGGCGGACAGTTGAGCCAGGTCTTCTGACTCTTGCACCATGACCAGTTCAGCGTCGCTCAACTGGCCGCTGAGCGATCGGTAAAGCTCACGCACCAGCAGCAGCCCTGTGGACAGCGCGAATACCACGCCGGCGCCGTAAACCACGGCCATGGACCAGCCGGTGACGGGGGCTTCCACGTCCAGGTTGATGAGCGACTGCTGCCAACTGCCTTTGAGCAGCAGCCAGGTGCAGTAGAGCATGAGCACTTGCCCAATGACCAGGCAAACACGTTTGCCGCGTGGCCCCAGGCGGCTCACCAGCATGTCGGTGCCCAGGTGGCCATGTTCCTTGAGTGCGACGATGGCGCCCAGGAAAGTCATCCACACAAAGAGCCAGCGCGAGAGTTCTTCAGACACCGTGATACCGGTGTTGAAGCCGTAGCGCAGCACGACGTTGCCAAACACCAGCACCACCATAGCGGCCAATGCAAATAGCATCAGCCATTCAAGCAAGCGGCAGTAGCTGTCGATGAAGCGTTGCAAGCAGGGCCTCCACGCAAGGCAGGTGCTTGCGAGTGCGTAATGTACGAACTGGTTAGTTCTGTCGCATGCGGAGAAACCCGCACGTCGCGGGATCGAGCCTGAAGTCGGGGGT
>JANNEX010000172.1:0-3534 GCA_031379155.1 Rubrivivax sp. | reverse complement strand
GGACAGCTGGTCTTTCATGGCCAGCAGGCCCACGCCGCTGGCTTTGCGCCGCGCGTTGTCAATCGCCACCTCACCCGGTGGTTTGTTAGGAACGGGCACCCGCGCTTCGGGCACCGGCTTTTCTTTGGGCTTGGCCGACTTTATGGGATCGGGCTTGTCGGGTGCCTTCTCGGGCGCTTTTTCGGACTTGGCGACTTCGGGCTTGTTGACGTCCACGGGCTCGGGCTTGGGCGGTGGCGGCGGAGCCGCACGTTCCAGCAGCAGTTTGGCGATGGGCGCGGGCAGCGGTTGAACTTCAATGCGGTCACGCTTGGGCAGGGGCAGCCAGGGCATGGCAATGCCCAACAGCAGCACCACCAGCAGCACCCAGCGTGCAATGCGCTGGAAGCGCTTTTCGTCGTCGGCCGAGTTGGACCACGGCAGCGTGGGCCGGCGGAACGATGCCATCGGGGACAGAGCCATCGCTGTCATTTCAGCTCCCAAGCAAACGCCGCAGAACCGGCTTTGCCGGGCTGCTGGCGTTGCCCCTTGAGGGGCGGTGGCCGCAGGCCACTACGGGGTGGTCGCATCACACATCCCTTCTGCGCACGGCAAAGCTCACGTCGGCGAAGTTGGCGCGCGCGCAGGTGAACATCACCTTGCGCAGCAGGCTGTAGGGCATCTGCTTGTCGGCCATGATGGTCACGGCTTGCTGGTCGGCGCGGTTTTCCGCGCGCACGGCCTGGCGTGTGCCCAGCAAGTCCAGCTCGGCTTTGAGCGCGGGTATCACATCGTCAGGTGCGGCCACCACTTGCGCGACTGAAGCGACACGGCGGCCGTCAACCAAGATGTCGTCGCCAGCAATCACCAGCAGCACGGTTTCTTTAGGCGGCTTTTCGGCCATCGCCAAGGGCAGGTCCACGGCGCGCGGGCTGACCAACGTTTCCACGCCCGTGGCGCTGGACAGCAAAAAGAAGATGAGGATGGTGAAAACGTCGATCAGCGCCACCAGGTTCATGTCCAGCGCGTGGTTGTTGCGCGACTTGCGTTCGGCGCGTCGCTCGAGGGCTGACATCGCGGCCATCAGCTGCTCCCCTTGGCCGGAACTGCGGCAGACCGGCGCACCGGCGCATCACCAATCGAGATGTTAGGGAAGAGCTCGGCGCGCATCAACACCGCACCCTTGGGTATGACGCTGCTGCGCACCGTGTCCATCACCTGCACCAGGTCGTCATAGGCTGTGTCGGGCTCGGCCAGCACGCTGGATTCGGTCTTCTCGGGGAACTTGCCTTTGACCAGCACCATCAGCGAAGCCAGGGCTTTCAGGTCATGCCCAGCCGCCGTTTTGTCGATGCGCTGGATGAGCCCGCCAATGCGGTCGCCCACCTCGATGGCGTCTTTGCGGATGACCACTTCCAGTTGCAGCTCAGGCCCCTTGATCTGCTCCACGGCCGACTGCTGCGCCGGCAGGTTGAGGTCTATCACCGCCAGGCGCGAGAACACGGCGGTGGACAGCAAAAAGGGCACCAGCACCACGATCAGGTTGATGAACGCGGTGATCTCCAGGTGCTGCGCGTTTTTGCGCAGGCGGCGGCGCCTCATGATGCGCGCTGCTCCTTGGTGGACAGCTGCTCACCCGACAGGCGCTGCACCAGGTTCAAAAAGGTGATCTTTGCGGCTTCCAGGCTGTCAACAATCTCACTCGCCCGCGCTTGCAAAAAGGCGTGGATGAGCAAGAAGGGAATGGCCACCATCAGCGCAAAAGCGGTGTTGTTCATGGCCACTGAGATGCTCGCACTCAGCATCTCGGCCTTCTCAGCCGGATTCACCGAAGCCACCGCTGTGAAGCCTTTGATGAGGCCGATGATGGTGCCCAGCAAGCCCACCAGGGTGATGGTGTTGGCAAAGGTGGCGATGTAGTGGGTGCGCTTTTCCAGGCGCGGCACGATTTCCATCATGCCTTCTTCCATGGCGTTGTCGATGTCTTCGCGGCGGCGCGCGCTTTGCATGCGCAGCAAGCCGTTGCTCACGATCTTGCCGATGGCCGACTCTGAGTTGCTGGCCACGTGGTGCACCTCTTTGAACTTGCCACTTTGCAGCATGGGCAGCACCTGGTCCCACAGCTTGCGGTTTTCACTGCGCGCGCGGTTGAGGAACATGAAACGTTCGATGGCAATGGCCAGGCCGATGGCCAGCATCAGCAAGCTGGGGTAAAGGAAGGGGCCGCAGTCGACGAAGAACTTGACGACGGTGTTGAAGGTGCTCATGGGTGACTCCGACGGGGAACGGTGAAGAGGTGATGCGCCAGGTGGCTTGCGACGTGGCGTGCGGGGTGGCGTGCGGGTTGGCGTGATTACCGGGGTGCGGGAGTAGCCGGTGCGGCGGCGGCCGCAGCGCGTGTTTGGAGCTGGGTGTTGTAGTCCACCTGGCGGCGAAAGACCTGGCGGTCCACCGGCGACAAAGCTTCGTCCAGCACACTTTGCACGGGCCGGCCCGAGAGTTGCCCGGGCAACGGTTTTTTCCAGGGCACGATGTACAGCACCTTGGGCAGTTCGCGGTTGCCGATGATCTGCGTGCGGTCGATGTCGGCGCGGTCTTGGGCTTGCACCGCGCCTGCCATCCACAGGTTTGCGGTCAACATCAACGTTAGGCCAAGCTTGATCATGACTTCTCCTTGCCGCTGGCTGCCGTGGTCAGCGGCGCTGATGACGTGCTGGGTGTGGCGGTGGCCGGTGCGGCGGGTGACTCAGGCGCAGCCGGTGACCCCGGTGTATTCGGCGCCGGCTTGCGCGCCTTGAGCTCGGCCAGCCAGCGATTCACCTGCCCAGCATCACCCGGTGACAGTTCCAGGCAACGTTGATACAGCACTTGCGCTTTGGCCACATCGCCCAGGTACAGGTCATAGAGGATGGCCAGGTTGAGGTGCGGCGCAGCGGCGGTGCTGCTCGCCGTGATGGCAGCTTCATAGGCTTTGCGCGCGGGCTCAAACTGGCCTTGTTGACGCCATGCAATGCCCAACTGATTGAGCAGCGGCGGCGAGTCAGGCGCCTTTTCAAGCGCGGCTTGCAAAGCGGCCACCTCAACACCCAGGCTGGGCTCACCGCGTTCGGTCTTGCCATAGCGCACGGGCTTGAGCTTGGCCAGCTCGGCCAGGCTGCCTTTGACGCCGGTGTCGTAGACCCCCTGCGCCGTGCGCCGGGCATTGGTCTCGTGCAGTTCGATGGCCTTTTCTTCGAACGGGAAGGCCTGCTCTTCGAGCAGCACGTTGTACTGCTCCAGTTCCATCTTGCTCAGCTTCTTGGGCCTTTGTGAACCGATCAGCGCTTTGCCAAAGTCTTGGTAGAGCGCGGCGGTCTGGAAAGTGGCGGCCGTGGTGACTTCGGCCACGCCGACTTCAGCGGCCGCAGCGTAGGCCTTGAGCACCTCGTCCATCTTTTGTTTCTTGAGCTTGAGCTGTTTTTGCAGCGGCTCTATCAGCGGCACTTTTTTGTAGGCCTCCAGCACCGGCTCGGTCAGCAGCAGCGCGGCCTGGCCGCCCAGCAAACGGGTGCGCGG
>JANNEX010000163.1:0-3184 GCA_031379155.1 Rubrivivax sp. | reverse complement strand
AGCGCGAGCCATCACTTCGCCAAGAATGCCCAAGCGACCTTGCCCACCCTTACCCGACAGAGGACACCGCATGCACTACTTCGTCACCGGCGCCACCGGCTTCATCGGCAAACGCCTTGTCAAAGCCCTGCTCGAGCGCCGCGGCGCCACCGTGCACTTCCTGATGCGCGAAGGCAGCGAAGGCAAACTGGCCGCGCTTTACGACTACTGGGGCGTGAGCAAGGCACGCGCCATTCCCGTCACCGGCGACCTCACGGTGAAGAAGCTGGGCGTGGCGACCGAGACCATCAAGGCGCTGAAAGGCAAGGTTGACGCCGTCTACCACCTGGCCGCCATCTATGACCTCAAGGCCGACGCAGAAAGCCAGATGCAGGTCAACGTGGACGGCACACGCAACCTGGTGGAATTTGCCAAGGCCATCGACGCCGGCCATTTGCACCACGTGAGCAGCATTGCCGCCGCGGGCCTGTACGAAGGCGTGTTCCGCGAAGACATGTTTGACGAAGCAGAAAACGTCGAACACCCCTATTTCCTGACCAAGCACGAGAGCGAAAAAATCGTGCGCAAGGAAAGCAAGGTGCCCTGGACCGTCTACCGCCCGGCCTTCGTGGTGGGCGACAGCAAAACCGGCGAGATGGACAAGGTTGACGGGCCCTACTACTTCTTCAAGGTCATACAGCGCATGCGGCAAATCCTGCCGCCGTGGTTTCCGTCGGTGGGCCTGGAAGGTGGGCGCATCAACATCGTGCCGGTGGACTTCGTCGTCAAGTGCATTGACCACATCAGCCACAGCAAGGCTGACTTAAGAGGTAAGGCTTTCCACCTGGTCGACCCGATGGGCTACCGCATCGGCGACGTGCTGGACATTTTCAGCAAGGCCGCCCACGCGCCCAAGATGAACCTGTTTGTGAATGCCGCGCTGCTGGGCTTCATCCCCAAGAGCGTCAAAAAAGGCATGATGGCGCTGGCCCCGGTGCGGCGCATCCGCAACGCGGTGATGAAAGACATGGGCCTGCCCGAGGACGTGTTCACCTTCCTCAACTGGCCCACACGCTACGACCGGCGTGAACTGGACGCCGCGCTCAAAGGCAGCGGCATTGAATGCCCCAACCTCAAGGACTACGCCTGGGTGCTGTGGGACTACTGGGAACGGCACCTTGACCCGGCGCTGTTTGTCGACCGCAGCTTGAAGGGCGCGGTGGGCGGCAAGGTCGTGCTGGTGACCGGCGGCAGCTCAGGCATTGGCCTGTCGGCAGCCAAGCAGTTTGCGCAGGCCGGCGCCATCACCCTCATCTGCGGCCGCGACGAAGCCAAGCTGCATGAAGCTGAGGCTGAGATAAAGGCTCACTGCAAAGAAAAGGGCGCTGGCGCGCCACAGGTCTTCACCTATTCGGTGGACATTGCCAACGCCGAAGGCTGCGCCGAATTTGTCGCCAAGCTCGAAGCCAACCATGGTGGTGTCGACTTCCTCATCAACAACGCCGGCCGCTCCATCCGCCGCGCCATTGAAAGCAGCTACGACCGCTTCCACGACTTTGAGCGCACCATGCAGCTCAACTACTTTGGCGCCCTGCGCATCACCATGGGCCTGTTGCCGGGCATGACCAAAAAGCGCAAGGGGCATGTCGTCAACATCAGCTCCATCAGCGTGTTAGTCAACGCACCGCGCTTCTCGGCCTACGTGGCCAGCAAGGCTGCACTGGATGCCTGGACGGCCTGCGCGAGCAGCGAATTTGCCGACCAGGGCGTGACCTTCACCACCGTCAACATGCCGCTGGTGCGCACACCCATGACGGCGCCAACCAAGATCTACGACAGCATGCCGCTGCTGCAACCCGAAGAAGCCGCCGACATGGTGGTCAAGGCCTGCATAGAAAAGCCGGTGCGTGTGGCCACGCGCCTGGGCATCTTCGGTGAAGTGCTGCACGCCGCCGCGCCGCGCATCACGCAGATCATCATGAACACCACCTTCCGCATGTTCCCCGACAGCTCGGCGGCCAAGGGCGAGAAGGCACCCAAGGCTTCGCTGTCACCCGAGGCGATGGCGATGGCGCAGATGATGCGGGGGGTGCATTTCTGAGCTAGTGCACAAGCTTTTGGTAGCGGGCCACCTGCCACTTGGGCATGCCCACTGCAGTCATGGCGGGCACGGCAGTCTGCAGCAGCAACTTGGCTTCATCGGCACGGCCCAGCGCCAACAGCATGCGCGCACGCTCGGCTGATACCCAGGCCTCCAGGCCCGGGCTTTGCAGGAACATGGGCAACAAGTTCTTGTCGATACGGTCCAGGGCCACCAGCGCATCGGCTGGCTGCCCCATGTCAGCCAGCAGCCGCGCGCGGGCAAACATCGCGGACGGACTGCCACGCGCGCTGACGTTCTTAAGGTACCAGCGGTTCACCGTCTCATACAGCGCCAACGCAGCCCGGTGGTGACCCAAAGCATGCGCCGCCAGGCCAATGTGGTACTGCGAAGTCGTGATGTAGACATGCTCGGGTCCTACGCTGTCGGCAAACAGTGGCAAGGTCTGTTTGAACTTTTGCAAGGCTGCTTCGAAGCGGGCCTGCGAATACAGGCAGTCGCCCAAATACAGCTCGGCAAAGGCCAGGAAAAAAGGGTTGGGCGGATCGGCGTCCTTGAACATGTCGCGCCACTCTTGTGCCAGTGGTTCGGCCTCTTCGTAGCGGTGCGTGGTGACGAGTTTTTCCACCTTGCGAGCAATGGCGCGGGCCTTGAATTCAAGCTCCATGTTGGGTGCGTTGAAGGGTGGCTGAGCCAGGGCTTTGAAGACAGCGGCGACGTTGTCAGCCTGGCCGGCCAGCACATAGGTTTCGGCCAGACGCTGGCGTGCGTCCAGCCGGCGCGGGCTTTCGCTGGGAAACAGGGCATCGGATTGTTCAATCAGCCGCTTGGCCAAAGGCACTGCGGCTAGAGCCTGGCCACCATCCAACATCCATTCAAGCCGGGCCCGCGTGGCCACAGAACCCAGGTCAGTGAGAGCCACGATGCGCTGCGGCCCCGCCAGTTTTTCTGCGCTTTCAATCATCGACAGTTGTCGGCGCCGTTAGAGCATTTTTCGGTAGACGGCCAATTCCCACTTGGGCATGCCCACGGCTGCCAGTTCTTGCACCGCTTTTTGCAGTGCCGGTTTGCCCTCAGCTGCACGGCCCAAGGACAACAGATTTC
>JANNEX010000145.1:0-3488 GCA_031379155.1 Rubrivivax sp. | reverse complement strand
GCGATGGCTGCGGTGGATAGAGCCTCGATCTGCGTCGTGCCCAGCGCCACCCAGTCAGCCGTGGCCATGCCCGCCACTTGCGATGCCGACAAGCCAGCCACTTGCGTGGCAGTGAGTGCAGCAAACTGCTCGGTGGTCAGCATGCTCAGGTCAACATCGCTGATGGCACGCAGTTGTGCCGTGCTCAGGGCCGTCAGTTGGCTGGTGCCCAGGCTGCTCAGCTGGTCGGTGGTCAGCGCACCCACCTGGCTGGCTTGCAGAGCCGCGATCTGGCGGCTGTTCAGCACATTCAGGTCATCGGTTTGCAGCGCGGCAATGGCGCTGTTGCCCAGGCTGCGCAGTTGCGCCGTGGTCAGCCCCGCCACCTGGCTGGTGGTGAGCGCGGCGATGACTTGGGTGCCCAGCGCGGTGAAAGCCCCCGTGCCTATGGCCGCCACTTGTGCGGTGCCCAGCAAGGCCAGGTCGCTGCTGTCCAGCGCGGCTGCTTGTGCGGCGGTCAGGGCAGGCAGTTGCGCCGTGGTCAGGGCCACAAACTGGCTGCTGCTCATGGCCGCCAGATCGTCGGCTTCCATGGCTGCGATTTGTGCGCTGCTGAGTGCCTGGACTTGGGTCGTGGTCAGGGCGGCGACTGACGCTGAGGTCAGCGCCACGATGGACGCTGTGCTCAGCGCGGCCAGTTGTGCCGTGCTCAGCGCACGCAGGTCGCTGCTTTCGAACGCCGCCACTTGTTCGCCCGTCAGGCGTGAGATTTGTGTCGTCGTCAGGGCTGCCACTTGCGCCGTGGACAGGGCCGCAAAGTCGCCCGCTTCCATGGCCGCCAGTTGGCGTGTGCTCAGCGCTTGAATCTGCGCCGTGGTCAGGGCTGCCACGCCAGCCGTTTCCAGCGCAGCGATGGCGGCGGTGCTGAGCGCGCTGATGTTGGCCGTGCCCAGGGCCACCAGGTCGGCGGTTTCAAACAGCGCGGCTTGGCTGTCGGTGATGGCGGCGACTTGTGCGGCGGTGAGTGCTGCAAAGCGTGACGTGCCCATGGCCGCCAGGTCTTGCGCTTCAAGTGCCGCGATCTGGTTGGTGGCCAGGCTGCGCACCTGTTCGGTCGTCAGTGCGGCCGCGCCGGCGGTGGTGAGTGCTGCCAGTTGTTCGTTACTGAAGGTGCGCAGTTGACGTGAGGTCAGTGCGGCCAGGTCGGCCGTTTCCATGGCCGCGATTTGCTCGTCGCTGAGGGCGGTGATTTGGCGTGTGGTGAACGCAGCGAACTGCGCGGTGCCCAAGGCGGCCAGGCTGTTCAGGGCCAGGCCGCTGATTTGCGCGGGGGTCAGTGATGCAGCTTGTGTGGCAGTCAGCGCAGCGAACTGCGCCGTGCCCAAAGCGTTCAACTGGTCGCCAGTGAGCGACGCCACTTGTGCTGTGGTCAGCGCGGCCAGGTCGGCGGTTTGCATGGACGCCAAAGCAGCAGCGTCGATGGCGGCCATCTGCGCGGTGGTGAAGGACGTGATCTGCGTCGATGACAGCGCGTCAATGGCCGCAGAGCTGAGGTTGGCCATGGCTTCAAGCGACAGCGCACGCACCTGGGCGGTGGTCAGTGCGGCCACATCGGCCGTTTGCATGGCCGCCACTTTTTCACCCGTCAGGCTGGCGATTTGTGCGGTGGTCAGGGCAGCGAACTGCGCCGTGCCCATGGCCACAAAGTCGTCCAGCTCCAGGGCCGCGAGTTGGCCTGTGCTGAGGGCCACGACTTGGGCGGTGCCCAGGCTGGCGACTTGTGTGCTGGTCAACGCGCCGACTTGGCCGTCGCTGAGCGCACGCAGTTGTGCTGAGCTCAAGGCCGCCAGGTCGGCATTTTCCAACGCGGCAATTTGCTCGTCAGTGAGTGCAGCAATCTGCGCCGTGCGCAGCGCTGCAAATTGCGCCGTGGTGAAGGCGGTGACACGGTCCACCGCCATGCCGGCCAGCAAGCTGTCGTCCAGGCCCGCGACCTGTGCGGTGCCCAGGCTGGACAGTTGTGCCGTGCTGAGCGCGGCCAGGCCGTCAGCGCCCAGGGCGTTGATCTGCGCCGTGCCAAAGCGCGCCAGGTCTTGCGTTTGCAAGGCCGACAGGCTGTCGATGGCGATGGCGTCGACTTGCGCGGCGGTCAGTGCTGCCGCCTGCGTCGTCGTCATGCCGGCCAGGGCGGTGGTGGACAGCACGGCCATGCTTTCGATGGTCAGGGCGCGGATTTGCGCGGTGCTCAGGGCTGCCACGTCGGCGCTTTCCAGCGCACTGGCTTGGTCGACCGTGAGGCCAGCAAGTTGCGCCGTGGTCATGGCGGCAAACTGCGCGGTGGTCATGGCGGCCAGGTGGGTGGCTTCTATGCCTGCCACTTGGTCGGCGCTCAGGGCAGCCACTTGGCGCGTGGTCAGCGCAGCCAGCTGGCTGGTGCCCAAGCTGTCGAGTTGCAGGGTGCTCAGGGCCGCCAGTTGCGCGCTGCCCAGGGCCGCGATGTCGGCGGTTTCCAGGGCTTGCAAGACGCTGTCAGACAGGCCGGCCATCTGCGTCGTGGACAGGGCCGCAACTTGCGCGGTGCTGAGTGCGGCCACAGCGGCGCTGCTCAGTTCAGCCAGCGCTTCGGTGCCCAATGCACGCACCTGTGCCGTGCTCAGCGCGGCAATCACGCCAGTGCCCAGTGCAGCGGCTTGTGAGGCGGTGAGCGCCGCGATTTGCGCCGTGCTCATGGCGACATATTGCGCGCTGCCCAGGGCAGCCTGCGCGGCGGGGTCGAGTGCAGCCAATTGCTCGGCACTGAAGGCGCCAAATTGGCTGCTGGTCAGGGCCACCAGTTGCGCG
The DNA here is from genome assembly GCA_031379155.1 of Rubrivivax sp. GTDB lineage: Bacteria > Pseudomonadota > Gammaproteobacteria > Burkholderiales > Burkholderiaceae_C > Rubrivivax. The sequence goes on along the minus strand of JANNEX010000145.1, from coordinate 668 downwards.
CTGTTCAGCGCTTGCACCTGGTCGGTTTCCAGCGCACGCACTTGGGTGGTGCTCAGCGCGCGCAGATCATCAGTCTGCATGGCAGCAATCTGCGCTGCCGTCAAACCGGCCAGTTGCGTGGTGCTCAGCGCAGCGACTTGGTCGGTGCGCAGCGCGGCAATCGCGTTGTCGTCCAGCGCGGCCAGGCTGTCAGACGACAGCGCGCGGATTTGCGCCGTGCGCAAGGCAGCCAGGTCTTCGGTGGCCAGGCCCGCGGTCTGCTCGGCCGTGAGTGCGGCAATCTGCGCGGTGGTGAGTGCGGCGAACTGGGCGGTGCCCAGGGCCGGCAGTTTGTCGGCGTCAATGGCCGCCAGTTGCGCCGTGCTCAGGCTGGCCAATTGGCGTGTGCTGAGTGCGGCGAGTTGGCCGGTGCCCAGCGCGTCAATCTGCGCGTTGCTCATGCCGGCCAGTTGTGCCGTGGTCAGGGCCGCCACGTCGGCGGTTTCCATGGCTTGCAACTGTTCGTCGCGCAGGGCGGCGAGTTGTTCTGTCGACAGCGCAGCCACTTGCTGCGTGCCCAAGCCGGCGATGACGCCGCTGGTCAGCGCAGCCACGGCGTCGGTGGACAAGGCACGCAGTTGCGCGCTGCTGAATGTCGCCACGTCGGCCGACTGCAAGGCTTCGGCTTG
>JANNEX010000144.1:0-2574 GCA_031379155.1 Rubrivivax sp. | reverse complement strand
TCTCTGCATCGGCCTGTGACACCCTGGCGTGCTGCCGCTCGTGCTCTTGCCAGGAAGGCAGCAAGAAGCTTTCGACGAAGCGGCCGGCCTGCTCGACATCTTCGTACACGCCCCATTGGTCGGCGCCGTCGCGGAGTCGTTCTTGCGCCAGGCGGTGCAGCGCCTGCAGGAAGGCAGGCACCGATGCTTCGGCCACGTCGTAGGTGACCGTCACCAACACCGGCCCGCGGTCTGCGGCCAGGGACGCAGCCATCTGAGCCGACATTGCAGGCTCAGGCCAGTGTAGGGAAGGCGTGAGGTCGGGCTCGGCCTCGGGCAATGGCTTCCAGAACGACAACAGGAGCGCCACGCCACCGAGCGCAGCAGCAGCCAGCAGCGCGACCGGCACGCTGGTGGCATCGGCCAGGCGGCCCCAGCCCAGACTGCCCGCTGCCATGGCGCCATAGAACGTGGTCAGGTAGACGGCCACACCGCGGCCACGCACCCAGTTCGGCAACTGCGTCTGCGCTGCCACGTTGGCGGTGGTGAGCACCGCGATCCATGCAAATCCGGCCAGCGCCAGCGCTGCCACCGCCAGGGCCTGGTTCTGCGCCAGCGCCAGCAACACCAGCACCGCCATCGTCAGGACCGTGCCAGCCCGGACCACCACTTCCCCTGAGGCATGGCGGCGCAGCATTGGCAGCGTCAAGGCACCCACGACCGCTCCCGCGCCCACGCTGGTGAGCAGCACGCCGTACAGCGTGGCGTCACCCTGCAACTGGCGGCGTGCGACCAGCGGCAGCAAGGCCCAGTAGGCGCTGGCAAACGCAAAGAATGCCGCTGCGCGCAGCAGCACGCGCTGCAGCTCGGGTGCGTGCAGGGCATAGCGCAGGCCGATGCGCATGGCGGGGCCCCAGGACTCCGGTGCCCCTGCGCCGGGTCTGGCCGCTGCGCCTTTCCACCACCACAGGGCGCCCACCAGCGCAAGATAGCTCACGGCGTCGGCCACGAAGGTCCAGGCCACGCCCACGCCGGCGACCACCAAGCCGCCCAATGCCGGGCCGATGGCGCGGGAAACGTTCGTGCCCATGCTGTTCAGCGCAATCGCCTGGCGCAGCAAGGGCCGCGGCACCATCGCCGGCGTGAGCGACTGCAGCACCGGCGTCATCATGGCTGTTCCCACTCCGGCGACCGCCAACCCGGCCACCAGCAGCACGGGCGTCATCAACCCCCAGTGCGTGGCTGCGGCCAGCGCCGCAGAGACCCCACCCATCATCAGCGTGATCACCAGCAGCATGCGCCTGCGATCGACGATGTCGGCCAGCGCACCAGCGGGCAGCGAAAGCAGAAAGATCGGCAGCGTCGTGGCCACCTGCACCAAGGCCACGGCAGTGGCCGAAGCGGACAGGGTGGTCATCAGCCAACCGGCACCCACGTCGCGCATCCAGGTGCCGATGTGGCCGACCACGGCGGCCACCCACATGATCAGGAACACGCGGCTGGCAAACGGTGACCAGGCACCAGGCGGGGCTGAAGGAGGCGTACTCGTGGATACCGGAGCGGGATGGGACTCAGCCATGGGCCACCACCATCAGCAGGCCGCCCACGATTGCCAGGTGCTCCGCAAAGGTCATTCGCTGCTGCTGCGCCTTCGCTCCTGAGGCGCGCCAAAACGGGTGAGCCATGAAGCTGGCCAGCAGCGTGAACGCCGCCAGCGCCAAAGCAGCCCAGCGCGAGTTCCAACCCAAGGTCAGCATCAAGCCGCCGCCGAATTGCAAGGCCACCGTGCCAGCCAGGGCCAGCGCTGGCATCGGCAGACCCATGGCACGAACCTCGGCCAAGCCGCCCGACCAGTCACGCAACTTGCTGAACGCGCTGAACAGGAACAGCAGCGCGATCAAGCTGCGGCCCAACGCAGCCACGTGGGGCGACAGGGCATCGACGCCCGTGCTGATCATCTTGGTGCCCGAGCTGCGATCTGCATGCCAGCCATCAGTAGGCGCAACTGCAACCCAGCGCGCCCCAGAACGAGCCCTGGTCAGACACCGGCGCGGCCGACACAGCCGCAAACAGATGCTGGTGCCCATGCAGACCGCAAGGCGCGCCACAGCAAGCCGCCGATCTGCTATCGGTGGACGTGAACTGGGAAACGGGCTCCAGGCGGCGGTAGCGGCCCGCGGGCGACCAATCCGGACTGGGCTGCGGCGCCGCCGGGGCCAGCGGCCCAAAACCCCCGGTGGCGTGCACGACCCTGCCACCGACAACCGTGAGCACCGATTCCAGGCCGCCAATGCGCTCGGCGGGCACGCTGAAATAGTCTTCCGACAAGGCACTGAAGTCAGCCCAGTGACCTGGCTTCAGACCGCCCTTCATGCTGCCTTCGCCCGAAAACCAGGCACTGCCTTCGGTGTACAGGCGCAGCGCCTGCTCTCGGCTCAGGCATTGCGCAGGTGGCTTGATTTGCGTGCCGCCGACCGTGCGGCCACTGACCAGCCAGTGCAGCCCAACCCAAGGGTTGTAGCTGGCCACGCGGGTGGCGTCGGTGCCCATGCCTACGGGCACGCCAGCCGCCAGCATCTGCTGCACCGGCGGCGC
>JANNEX010000005.1:0-5558 GCA_031379155.1 Rubrivivax sp. | reverse complement strand
CAGCACCAGGTCGAAGCTGCCCAGCCGTTCGCGGATCTCGGTGTACTGGTCGGTCAGGCCGGTGTCGCCGCTGAAGAACACGCGGTGCTTGGGGCCGCGCACCACCAGGCTGGACCACAGCGTGGCGTTGCGGTCTTTCAGGCCGCGGCCTGAGAAGTGTTGTGACGGCGCGGCGGTCACTTCCACCTCGCTGCCGGGGATGCGGTGGCTTTGCCACCAATCCAGTTCGGTGATGCGTTGCGGCTCCACGCCCCAGGCTTGCAAATGCGCGCCCACGCCCAGGCTGGTGACAAAGGGCACGCTGGTCTTGGCTAACGCCTTAATGGTGGGGTGGCATAGATGGTCGTAGTGGTCGTGTGAGACCAGCACCGCGTCAATCGGCGGCAGGCTTTTCAAGGCCACGGGCATGGGCTGAAAACGCTTGGGGCCGGCCAGTTGTGAAGGTGACGCGCGTTGGCCCCACACCGGGTCGGTCAGCACACGGGCGCCGTCAATCTCCACCAGCACCGTGCTGTGCCCCAGCCAGGTGGCGCGCAAGCCGCTTTGCGGTGGTTTGAGCCAATGGCTGCGTGGGTCAAGTGCGGGCAACGGCGAAGTCGGTACGCGGCGCGTGCCACCGCACAAGAAGTCGCCCAGCGATGGCATCTTGGCGCCGGGGTCACGCAAGCCCGGTGGAATGGGGAACTGGTTTTTGAAGCCTTCACCGGCCCACAGCGCGCTGGCGCGCATGCGCTCCAGCCGCTCACCCTTGGCGCGTTCACCCATCGATTTCATGCCGGCTCCTTGGCCTTGAGTTGCTGTGCCCACTGTTGCACCACCGCGCTCAGCACCTCCAGCGGCACCGAGCCGGTTTTCAGCACCACGTCATGAAAAGCCGGCAACGAAAACTTGGCGCCCAGCGTGGCCTGGGCTTGCTCGCGCAGGGCCAGCAGGTGCAGCATGCCCACCATGTAGGCGGTGGCCTGGCCGGGGTTGCTGACATAACGTTCAACTTCGGTGGCTGTCAGGCCGTAGGCGATGGCTTCTTCACGGCTCCAGCGTTTGGCGTGCAGCCCGGTGTCGACGACCAGGCGGCGCGCGCGAAAAAGCTGGCCGTCCAGCGCGCCCAAGAGTGCATGCGCATCGCCCTCGTACCAGCCCTGATCAAGCGCCAGGCGTTCGGCGTACAGCGCCCAGCCTTCGCTGTGCGCGCTGCCGCCGCCAAAGATGCGGCGCTGGCGCCAGCGTGGCAGATCGGCCTGCTCTTGCTGCAAGGCCAACTGGAAATGGTGGCCGGGCACGGCTTCGTGCACGGCCAGGCTGCGAATGCGCAGCACATCAAACTGCGGCCCCGGCAGTGGCGCCCACAAGATGCCTGGCCGGCTGCCATCGGGTGCTGGCAGCGTGTAGTAGGCGCTGGCCACGCTTTCGGTCAACGCGGGCACGCGGCGCACTTCTACCGGCCCGCGGGGCTGCAAGTTGAACAGCGGCTGGGCGCGGCGCTGGGCGTCTTTCACGGCAGCGGCACAACGCGCCAACAGAGCAGGGCGTGGGTCGGGCTCGGACGGCGGTTGCAGCTCAGCGCGCAGCAGGGACAAACGCGCTTCCACGCTGCCCTTGTCGCGGCCCAGGGCCTTCAGTGCGCTATCCAGTTGGGCTTCGATGCGCGCCACCTCGCGCAGGCCCAAGGCATGGATTTGCTCGGCCGTCATGGCCGTGGTGATGTGCAGCGCCAGTGCTGCGGCGTAGGCCTTGTCGCCACCCGGCAATCTCCACAGGCCGGCCTCAGCGCGCGTGCGTGGGTGCAGCTCATCCAGCAGCGCCAGCACGCGCTCGTAGGCCGGGCGCACGCGGCTGCCCAGCACCGCGGTGGCTTCATCGATGGCACGCTGGCGATCAGGGGCCGACAAGGCGCCAATGCGCGCCGTGCGCCTGGCCAGCGCGGCGATGATGTCGTTGTCGGCCGCCGCAGGCGCCAGGAAATTGCGCACCTGGGCTTGCGCACGCTCGAGGATGAAACGTGGCGGCAGCAGACCTTTGGCGGCGGCTGCGCGGCAAGAGGCAATGGCCTCGTCCAGACGCTGGTCCACCAAGGCCAGGCGCGCCAGGTAGCTGGCCACATCGGCGCTGTTGCGCAGCGGGTGGCCTTCGGTCAGAAGGTTGACGTAGCGCAGGTGCGCGCCACGGCGGTGCTCAAAGACAAAGGCGTGCTCGTCATAGGGCGCGAGCACCAGCGTTTGCTGCAAAGACCAGCGCAGCGTGGCCGCGCCCACGCGCTCGCTGCTGCTCAGCGTGGCTTCATCAAAGCTGGCCAGGCCTTGCAAGCCGCTGCGCGCCAGCGCCAGGCGGCGCTGGTGTTGGGCGTCAGTCAGCGGCGTGAGCTGGCTGTCCAGGCTGCTTTGCTCCGCGCCGGAAAAGTACTGCGTGCCGCTGGCCCATTCGGGCACCTGGCGCACCCAGTCGGCGGCGAATCGCTCTGACCAGTCTGCAAAGGCGGTGGCGGCGCACAGCGGGTTGGCCGCCAGCACCAGCATCACGCCAGCAGCGACACGCCACCAGGTTTTCATGCCTGCAAAGCCTTGGCCGCCTCGTGGATGGCCGTGCGTATGCGCGGGTAAGTGCCGCAGCGGCACAGGTTGCCCGACATGGCCGCGTCGATGTCGGCGTCCGACGGCTTGGCGTTGTGGGCCAGCAGTGCGCTGGCGGCCATGATCTGGCCGCTTTGGCAGTAGCCGCACTGCGCCACGTCCACCTTGAGCCAGGCCGCGCGCACGGCGCTGGCGGCTTTGCCTTGCAGGCCTTCGATGGTGGTGACGGCCTTGTCGCCGACGCTGGCTATGGGCGTGACGCAACTGCGCACGCTCTGGCCGTCCAGCCACACCGTGCAGGCGCCGCACAGCGACAGGCCGCAGCCAAACTTGGTGCCGGTCATCTTCAACTCACCGCGCAGCAGCCACAGCAGTGGCGTGTCGGGCTCGGCGTTGACGGGGGTGGCTTTGCCGTTGATGTTGATCGTTAGCATGGCTGGACTTTCGGTGTCAGCTCAGTTTGAGAGGTAGGCTGCGCAAGCGCTGCCCGGTCAATGCAAACAGCGCGTTGGCCACTGCCGGCGCCGTGGGCGCCATGGCCGGTTCGCCCACACCCTGCGGGTGCGCGCTGCTGGGCATGATGTGTGTTTCGACCTGCGGGCTGGCGTCCATGCGCAGGCTGGGGTAGTCGTGGAAATTGCTCTGTTGGACCTGGCCGTTTTCCACCGTGATGTCGCCATACAAAGCGGCCGACAGGCCAAAGATGACCCCACCTTCGCACTGCTGGGCAATCAGGTTGGGGTTGATGGGTGTGCCGCAGTCAATGACGCTGACGACACGGTGCACGCGGATGGTTTTTTTGTCGGCGGCGACTGAGACTTCGGCCACCTGGGCCACGATGCTGCCAAAACATTCGTGCAGCGCCACGCCGCGCGCTTTTTTGGCGCCGTCAGCCGCAGGCGCCAGCGCCTGGCCCCAGCCCGACAGCGCCGCCGCACGTTGCAGCACAGCCAGGTGGCGCGGGTGCTGGGCCAGCAGCGCAGCGCGGTAAGCCACCGCGTCTTGCCCGGCAGCAGCAGCCACCTCGTCGATAAAACACTCCTTGAAAAAAGCCTGGTGCGAATGGCCCACGGCGCGCCAAAAACCCACTGGCACGCCAGCGTCCACTGCCGTGTGGCCGATGCGTCGGTTGGGCACTTCATAGGCCTGGTCAAAAGCGCCTTCAAGCGTAGTTTTGTCAGGCCCAACGCCGGGCAGACGAATCAGCGGCGACAACGTTTCAGCCAGCACCCGCTGGCCCTGCGCCACCAGAGGCATGGCCGGCATGCCCACGCTGTAGCGCGCCATCACCGCCGGCACCAGGTACTGGCTGGCGCAGTGGTTAAACCAAGCCACCAGCCTGCCGCCAGCGTCCAACCCGGCTTCGAAGCGCGACGCACTGGCCGGGCGGTAGAAGTCGTGGCGGGTGTCTTCTTCGCGGCTCCAAAAAGTCTGCACGGGCAGCCCGGGTACGGCCTTGGCGATGGCTGCGGCCTGGGCAACGAAGTCGACGTCCAGCCGACGGCCAAAGCCGCCCCCCAGGTAGGTGACGTGGATGTCGACCTGCTCGTCCTTGAGCCCCAGCACCTTGGCCGCCACACCGCGCGCCACGTCAGGCACCTGGGTGGGCGCCCAGACTTGCGCGCGACCATCCTTGAACAATACAGTGCAGTTGATGGGCTCCAGCGCGGCGTGCGCCAGGTAGGGCGCCTGGTAGTCGGCGCTGATGCGTTTGGCCGCACCGGCCAGGGCTTTGTCGGTGTCGCCTTGCTGGTGATAGATGAAGCCCGGCGTGCCCGCCAGCGCAGCGACAAACTGCTGCATGAGCTGCGCGCTGGACAGCTTGGCGTTGGGGCCTTCAACCCACTCCAACACCAACTGGCGCGCGGCGCTGATGGCGTGCCAGGGGGTGTCGGCGACCACGGCCACACCACCCGTCAAGCCGGCCATCTCGGCAACTTCGGCACCACTGGCCAAGGCGACGGTGTGTTGCACACCGGGCAGCTTGAGCGCCGCGACACGGTCCACGCGCGCCAGCGAGCCGCCCAGCGTGGGGCACATGCGCACGCTGGCGTAGAGCATGCCCGGCTGCACCACGTCGATGCCAAAGCCGGCGCTGCCGTCGCCCTTGGCAGCCGCTTCCAAGCGCGGCAAGGGCTTGCCGATGAGCTTGAATTGCGCCGGCTCTTTGAGCGCGACCTTGCTGGGCAATGACTGTTTGCCAGCGTCGGCCGCCAGTTCACCAAACGTGGCGCTGCGCCCGCCACTGTGGCTGACTTTGCCTGCGGCCACCGTGCATTCAGCCACCGGCACCTGCCAGCGCTGCGCCGCCGCCACCACCAACATGGCGCGTGCTGAGGCGCCGGCCTGACGCATGGGCAGCCACAGGTCTTTGATGCTGGACGAGCCGCCGGTCAGCATCAGCCCCACTTCTCGCACCAGCTTGGCGGTGAACCACTCGGTGGCCTTGCGCGCGGCGCTGTCGTCGTCGGGGTGGAAGGCCGCTGCGTCCACTGCGGTGGCGATGTTGGCGTAGATGCGGTCCACGGGGCTGCCCTGCACACGCACCGTGGCCCAGTCAGCGTCCAGCTCTTCGGCCAGCAGCATGGCCAGGCCGGTGTGCACGCCCTGGCCCATCTCGCTCTTGGCCATGATGACGGTGACCGTGTTGTCCGCGCCGATGCTGACCCAGCCGTTCAGCGCCACCTGGCCGGCAGCCACCGGCACCGGCGCGCCGGAGATCAGGCGCTGGCGCGGTGGCATCAGGCTCCAGCCCACGGTCAGGGCACCGGCAGCGGCGGCGCTTCCCAGCAAAAAGCGGCGGCGTGGGGTCATGCTGGGGGTCTCGGGTCAAGGGTCAAGGGTCAAGGGTCAGTTTGGGGCCAAGGCGCTCGCCATGGTGCCACGGCCAAGCCACGCGCCCGTGTCGGGGCATGCCCGGGCTTGTACCTCGGGCCGCCGCCCCAACCCTGGTCCAGCGCAAGTTCAGACAAAGCTTTAACCTTGCGCCCC
>JANNEX010000099.1:0-5836 GCA_031379155.1 Rubrivivax sp. | reverse complement strand
GACGCCACGGGCCGCAACGGCAGCGCCGAATGGGAACGCGTGCCGGTGGCAGAACGCGGCAGCGCGGGCGACCCCAACTACGTGAAAAACGTCGAAGCGCAGGCGGACTTTTAGTGTTGGCCTTGTTGCACGGCCGCTGCCTGGCCCTGGCCTTGGGGCTGGGCTGTGTTCTGCTCGCGGCGTGCTCAAAAGCGCCCGAGACGGCAGTGGCGCAGCGCTATCTTTACGTGGTGAATTGCGATGCCACGGTTGACAAGATCGACACCCTCGAACGCAAATGGGTGCAGAGCATTGCGCTGCGCGAGCGCAGCGGCTCACCACCGGCCATTGCCGTGGCCAGCGACGGCAAGATGGACGGCTGTCTGGCCCAGCGTGTGCTGGCCGACACGGCTGGCCAGCAGGTGCATCTGATCGCCCCCAAAGACGCCCGGCTGGACAGCGAAGGCTTGCAAGACTTCCAGCAGCTAACGTTCAAACTGCCTTACTGGGCGCTGCTGGCCAACAAGCCCGCGGGCAGGTCGGCACAAGCGCCTTGGCTGCAAAGCGACGTGGCGGGTGGCGCGCGCGTGGTGGCTGACGCCGAGTGGTCAGTGCAGACGCAGCTGGATGTGCGTGCCTACCGTGGCGCGAATGCTGACACGGGCGGACTCGTCATCGCCACGTCGGGGCCGATGGCGCTGCTCAGCGTGCTCTCTGCCAACTCCGAGTCATTGGCGCTGGGACTGGCCGATCAAACGGCGCGCACCCTGGTGCGGCTGGACTCGGTGCCGACGACCAACTTGCGCAGCGTGCATCTGGCCCCTGGCGGCGAATTTGTGCTGATCGAAGCTACCGACGGCGTCCAAAGCGGTGCAGTGCGCAGCGGTGCTTTGCACTTGTTTGACCGCGGTGGCAAGGCCGTGGCGCAGTGGCAGGACGAGCGCATTCGCAACATGGCCTGGGTGGCCATCACACCCAGTGGCGCGGCCGTGTATCACAGCGGCAAGGACTATCACTTCGTCAATTTGGGGCGCCGCTTTGGCAGCGCACCCGTGAACAGCCCCGCGCCCGCGCAGGCCGGGCCCGGTCTGGTGTTTGCCGCCCATTAAAACGGCGTGCAAAGCCTTCAGCGCAACTGCTGCGCGAAGGCTTCGAGTTGGCTGATGCAGGTGTTCCAGCCGTCAAAAAAACCCATCTCGGCGTGGCGGTCACGGCTGTCTTTGTCAGGGTGCATCACGCTGGCCCCATAGCGTGTGCCACCGGCTTCGTCGGCGAAAGTGATGATGGCCGTGAAGGGCAGCCACGGTGTGCCCGGCCGCCAGCCGACCACCAGCATGCTGGTGAAGATGATGCGCTCTTGGTGCTGCACATGCAGGAAGCAGCCGGGGTTGTCGCTGCTGCCACCGTCGGGCCCTTGCATGAAGGTGTGAAAGCCGCCGCCGGGGCGCAGATCGAAGGCCTTGACTTCGGTGGTCCAGGGCTTGGGGCACCACCACTGCTTGAGCAAGTCGGGCTCGGTCCAGGCGCGCCACAGCAGCGCGCGCGGCGCGCGCAGCAGGCGTGAGATGACCAGGTCTTGGGCCTCAGGCGGGTCGGCGATTTGCTTTGGATTCGGGCTTGCCATGGCGCGTTTGCTCCTGGTGAAGTGCTTTTGCAGGCTGGACCGGGCGGCCGCTGCAAGCGGCCACAGCGTACGCGGTTTGCCCGCCCACGCCGGCGCCAGCAACAACGCCTTGGGCTGCGGCTTGCAGGGGCCCAGGCCGCAGCTTGCCGACGATGACCGGCCCGAGTGGAGCCGCTTGGCTCAAGGCACAAATTCATAACGCAGCGACGTGATGCTGCCGCGCCAGTAAGTCTTGGGCCCGCTCGCCAGCAACCAGGCCACTTCGCCGCTCATGGGCACGCGCATGCCACCCTGCCATTGGGTGTCTGACCAGCGGCCTTGCCAGGGCGTGCTGATCGTCTGGCCGCCCACCACACGGCTGCGCGCTTGCGCCAGGCAGCTTTGCATCAGGCCTTCGGGGCTGAACGTGAAAGTGAGCGTCACCGACAGCGCCCCGTCAGTGAGCGTGGCGCGCGCCGATTGTTCGTCCACCGCTTCCCAGCGCACACCCTGGCTGGGCAGCAGTGCGGTGGGGTACCACGCCGCTTCGGCAAAGTAGCGCAGCAGCTCGCCCTGCGCCACCTCACCCGTGCCGCGCAGGTCGGTCAAGCTGATGAGCCCGGCCACGGCAGGGTGCAGGATGCCGCTGCCGGCCACGTAGGCGTCATGCACCCACACGTCCAGGCCGGGCAGCACCTTGATGCGGCCGTTCCAGACAAAGCCCGGGCGCTGTGTCACCACCTGCTGGCTGGAGGTGAAAGGGCGCCAGCGGTCAACGTCTTCACCCAGGTTGAAGCTGCCCTGGTGCTGCACGTTCACCGCAGCCACCAGGGGCTGACCATCGGTGAGCACGGCGCGAAAGTAGCGCCGCACGGGTGCGGGTAGGCCAACCAGTTCACGCGTGTCGAAGCGCGAGGGTTGCGACTGCGACTGCGATTGCGACTGCGACTGCGGCTGTGTGCGCGTGGCTTGCAGTTGCGCAAAGAGTCCGTCGCTCAACTTGCCCCAGCGCCAGCGGCCCAGCACCGTGAGCAGCACTATCACCACCAGCAGGGCAGCGATGGTGGCGACGGTCCACTTGAATGCACTCATGGCTCTTTCCTCGGGTTAACCTGCGGCCCAGCATGCACGGCTGGCGGGTGTGCGCCCTTGATGGCGCTCAACGCAGCGCGCCACGGCCGCAGCCATGCGCTTGAAGGACGGGTGGCGCCGGGCTGCGACACTGTTGTTGCTGCCAGCCGCAGCCAAGTGTTTTGGAGGTCCATCTTGAATCGATGCATACGGGTTTTGTGGGTGGCCAGCCTTTCCTTCAGCGCCGGCCCATGGCTGCCGGCCGCTGTAGCACAGGAGCCCTGGGACGCCTGCCAGATGCTGCGCCAGGCCGATGTCGAAGCGGACTTTGCGCCGCGCAAGTTCGATGCGGGCACGCTGGCCAAAGACGCCGTCAAGCGCACGGCCAAGATGGCGTCTGTGTCGACCTGCACCTACGTGTCGTCGGGCCCGACGGCCAAGGACGTGCTCAGCCTGACGCTGACGGCGCGGCGCGCGCCCAGCGACGCGGCGAGTGTCGCGCCGCAGGCGGCCAAGGCGGGCGCGCTCAAGCTGGGAGCCAACCCCGTGGACGTGGTCGGTCTGGGCGCGGGCGCCTACTGGGTTGATCTGGGCAGCAAGGCATTGCCCATCGTCGAGCTCAATGTTTTCAAAGGCTCGCGTGTCTGGCTGGTCTTCGGCGGTGGCGGCATGAAGGTCAGCCCAGACGCAGCACTGCAAGGCCTGAAGAAGATCGCCGACACCACCGCTTCGCGGCTGCCGTGATGGCGCAGCTTGTCGGGCCGACTTCGGCTGCGGCGCCCTTGCGGGCCATGGCCACGCTGGCCCATCGCCAGTCCCACGATGGCCCGTTGGAGCGATGCCGCGACCATGCCCCTTGCAGACACTGAGGGCCATGCGTTGCGGATGTCCCGCAGCCTCACCAGGAGAGCGCCATGTCTGCCATCGCTCAAGCTGCAACCGCCCCCACTACCGCCGCCTTGTGGGCCCTGCCCACGGCCAGCGCCGCGCACCGCTTGTACCGCCACCTGGCGCTGTTTGTCGGCGCAAACCTGGTGCACATGAGTGTCGAAGAAACGGTGCACAACAAGCTGCTGTGCGACAGCTACAGCGACGCCGTGTTGATGGACATTCACCAGCGCATCCTGGCGTCGGTGGGCGCCGAAGAATTGGCCCTGGTGCTGCGCTGGATGGTGCCGGCCATGAACCCGACCGAGCGCGCGCAGATGCTGGGCGCCATGCAGCAGCAAATGCCACCCGAAGCCATGCGCGGTGTGCTTGACACCGTGCGGCCACACCTGGACGACACGGCCTGGGGCAAGCTGGCGCGTGCGTTGGGCTTGCCCGCCGTGCCGGGCTTGATGACGGCTTGACGCGGCCTGGCAGCGCTGGCCACCGCGCCAGCGCGGCTACAGTCTGCGGACATGTTCACCCGCCGACTGTCCTTGCTGCTGACTGCATTTTTGCTGCCAGGAGCCCTGCGCGCCCAGGCAGCGCAGACACTCACCATCGCTGCCGCGTCTGATTTGCGCTTTGCGCTGGACGAAGTGCTGCAAGGCTTTCGCGCCACGCGGCCGGGGCTGCGTGTGGACGTGGTCTATGGCAGCACCGGCAAACTGGCCACGCAGATCAAACAGGGTGCGCCTTTTGACCTGTTCTTCGCGGCCGACCGTGCCGTGGCGCAAGACCTGCATGCCAGTGGCCATGCGGCCACGCTGGCGCAGACCTACGCCGTGGGCCGCCTGGCCTTGTGGAGCACCGACGCAGCCCTGGGCAAGCTCGGCCTGGACGACGTGGTGCGCCACGCAGCGGTCAAGCGCTTTGCCATCGCCAACCCCGAACATGCGCCCTACGGCCAGCGTGCGCGCGAAGCGCTGCGCACGCGCGGTTTGTGGGACGTGGTCTCGCCCAAGCTGGTGCTGGGTGACAACGTCTCACAAGCGGCGCAATTTGTGGACAGCGGCGCGGCACAGGCCGGCATCGTCGCCTACGCGCTGGTGCTGGCACCCGCGTTGGTAGGCAAGGGCGCCTGGACACTGCTGCCAGCGGCCTGGCACAGCCCGCTGGAGCAGGCCTTTGTCATCACGCGCCACGGCGCTGCATCCGGCGCCGCCGCCGACTTTGTGCGCCACCTGGCGCTGCCTAACTCGCAAACGGTGATGAAGCGATTTGGTTTCGACGTGGCGGCCAAGCCTTGAGAGCCGCATGAGCAAGCCTTGCGCCGTTCATGACTGACAGCGACCAACAAGCGCTGTGGGTGACGCTGCGCCTGGCGGCCACCACCACCGTGCTGCTGCTGCTGCTGGGCACGCCGCTGGCCTGGTGGCTGGCGCGCACACGTTCGCGCCTGGCGGCTTGGGTGGACGCCAGCGTGGCGCTGCCGCTGGTGCTGCCGCCCACCGTGCTGGGCTTTTATTTGCTGCTGCTGCTGGGGCCGCAGGGCGCGCTGGGCAGCGCGCTGGCGGCGCTGCAATGGCCAGCGCTGGTCTTCAGTTTTTGGGGCCTGGTGCTGGCCAGCGTCATCAGCTCTTTGCCCTTCATGGTGCAGCCACTGCGCGATGCGTTTGCCGCTGTCGGCCCATGCATGAGCGAAGCCGCAGCCACGCTGCGCGCGTCACCGTTGGATGCTTTTTTCAGCGTCGTGGTGCCACTGTCGCGGCGTGGCTTTTTGTCGGCCATCACGCTGACTTTTGCGCACACGGTGGGTGAATTTGGCGTCGTGCTGATGGTGGGCGGCAACATCCCCGGCGCCACGCGTGTGTTGTCCATCGCCATCTACGACCACGCCGAAGCCATGAACCACGGCGCGGCGCACCTACTGGCGGGTGGCCTGCTGTTGGCCTCGTTCGCGGCCCTGCTGGTGCTCAACCTGAGCCAGCGCCGCCACCGGCCGGAGCCGCCGTGATCGAAGCCCGCTTCGCGCTGCGCCAGGGCAGCTTCACCCTGGACGTCGACCTGCAACTGCCGGCCAGCGGCGTCAGCGTGCTCTTCGGCCCATCGGGCTGCGGCAAGACCACCTTGCTGCGCTGCCTGGCGGGTTTGCAGCGCGCCGAGTCAGGCCGTTTGGTGGTGGCTGGCGATGTCTGGCAAGACGGCCAACACTTCAAGCCCGCACACCAGCGCGCCGTGGGCCTGGTGTTCCAGGAAGCCAGCCTCTTTCCGCACCTCACCGTGCAGGGCAACCTGCACTATGGACGGCGCCGC
>JANNEX010000057.1:0-3171 GCA_031379155.1 Rubrivivax sp. | reverse complement strand
GGTGAGGTCCAGGCAACGCAGTGCCGTGAGTGCGGTCTGCGCAGTTTGCTCAGCTGTCATGGCAAAGCCTTCCTTGGCATTCAGATCTTCAAGCCACTGACAATGGCCGTTAGCAGTGCCACCGCCCGTTGACTGGCCGTGGCCGCCGTGGCCATGGTGTGGGCGTGGCTCAGCACTTCGGCTTCCATGCCGGCGGCCATGTTGGTCATGAGCGAAAGGGCCAGCACACGCAAGCCGGCGTGGCGCGCCAGGATGGTCTCTGGCACCGTGCTCATGCCCACGGCCTGGGCGCCGAATTGGCGCAGCATGCGAATCTCAGCCGGGGTTTCAAACTGTGGGCCCAGCACCCAGGCGTAGACACCTTCGCGCAGCGGTGTGCCGGCCTGCTGCGCCAGCGCCAAAGCCTGCGCGCGCAATGCGGGGCAGTAGGCGCTGGACATGTCGATGAAACGCCCGTCGCCCGTCTCGCCCACCAGGGGTGAGCGCTGCACGACGTTGAGGTGGTCGTTGATGAGCATCAGCTCACCGGGGCGCATGCTGGCGTCCATGCTGCCCGCCGCGTTGGTCTGCACCAGCACCTGCACGCCCACGGCGGCCAGGGTGCGGATGGCACCTTTCATGCCGCCTGCGTCACCCGTTTCGTAGCTGTGTTTGCGCCCGGCCAGCACCAACACGTCGTGGCCGCCCAGCTTGCCTGCGCGCAGCACACCCGCGTGGCCACCGATGGCCAATGCGGGGAAGGCGGGCAGCGCGGCGTAGGGCAGCTCGACCGCGTCTTGCAGCACCTGCGCAAACGGGCCCCAGCCGGTGCCCAGCAGCACCGCGATCTTGGGCTGGCGCGCGCCCAGGCGCTGGCGCAAGGTGGCAGCGCTGGCAGCGATGTCTTCGTTGGTCATGGTGGCAAGACTGCCTTCAGGTGTTGTGGGCCAAAGCTGCACGGCAGCAACTCGCCCAGCGTGAATGATGCGCGCAAGCCCGCCGCGTCAGCCACCCACACGGGGCAGTCGTCGGCGGCAAATTCGCGCAGCTTCTGGCGGCAGCCACCGCAGGGCGTGACGGGTTCATCGGCCAGCGCGCACACGGCTACGGCCAGCACTTGTTTGCCGCCGCTGGCCACCATCACGGCAAGGGCCGAGGCTTCGGCGCACCAGCCCTGCGGGTAGGCGGCATTTTCGACGTTGCAGCCGGCGTGGATGCGGCCCTGTTCGTCAAGCACTGCCGCGCCCACGGCGAAGTGGGAGTAGGGCGCGTGCGCGTGTTGACGCACAGCCTGCGCCGCCAACAGCAATGCTTTTTGTTGCGGATGGGCCATGTCAGCGCAAGCCGTGGGCGGCCAGGAAACCCGCCACCGCGTGGCGAGCGGCGGGCAGGTTGAGCAGGGTGTGTGGCGCATCAGGCAACAGCAGCACGGCAGCGTTGGGCAAGCCCTTGAGCGCAGCGCCGCAATGGCCTTGCGCGTCTACCGCGCCCAGCCAAGCGTTGTGGCGTGAGAAGAAGGGGTCGGTGTTGCTGATGATGTTAAGCACGGGCTGCTCGGCCACAAAGGCGCTGCGTGGCGCCTGCACAAAGTAGTTGGCCTCACAGCTCCAGGCAAAGATCATCTTGGCCACAAAACCGGCGCCAGCGTGGCGCGCCACTGCCACCGCGCCTTCGCTGGTGCCCGCCAGCACCACGCGCTGTGCATCGGCCCAGGATGCCGCCCTGATGGCCGCCAAGGTGGGCGCAATTTCAGCGCCGCGCAGCGCGTGGATGCGTTCGTAGCTGGCGATCTCCACGGGCGACTTGTAGGTGACCCTGCCGCTCAAGGCAAAAGAGTCTGGCGCGATGCTGGCCACGCCCTGCGATGCCAGCCAGCCTTGCCACTCGGCGATGGCCGCCAGCGTCAGGCCCGAAGAGCCATGCAGGAACAGCACCACCGGCACCGCAGCCTTGATCTGGGCCGGTGCGTCCTTGAACTTGCCAACGAAGACGGCTGCGCCAGTGGCCGAAGCCGGCAACACCAGGTTGGCTTGCTGCACCAGCGCGGCCAAGGACGCGGGCGTGTGGACCCAGGCTTCGCCTTTGACCTCCCCCTGAGGAACTTGGCCCTGAGCAGCGCCCACCCAGGCCAGTGCCGCAGCCAGGGCGAGTTGTGCAATCCAGCTCATCGTCATCTCCTTATCGCTCTTTGACTATCGCTCTTTGACTATCGCTCTTTGACTATCGCTCTTTGACTATCGCTCTTTGACATACGGCCGGCCCAGCGCCTTAGGCGCGATGGCGTTGCCAATAAATCCGGCCAGCAACACGACCGTCAGCACATAGGGCAGGGCCTGAATCGCTTGCACCGGCACGGCGCCGAGCAGCGGCAGCTCGACCCCTTGCAAACGTATCGACACCGCATCCAAGAACCCGAACAGCAAACAAGCCCACAGCGCGCCCACCGGGTGCCACTTGCCAAAGATCAGCGCCGCCAGTGCCATGTAGCCGCGGCCGGCGGTCATGTTCGGAATGAAGCTGGGGTTTTGCGCCAGCACCAGGTAAGCGCCGGCCAGCGACGACAAGACACCGTTGAGCGCCAGCGCCTGGTAGCGCAGCGCCTTCACCGACACGCCTGCAGCGTCAACCATCGTCGGGTTCTCTCCGGCCGCGCGCAGGCGCAGGCCAAAGCGTGTGCGGTAGAGCAGCCACCACACGGCGCCCACCAAGAGCAGCGCGGTGTAGACCAGGACGTTGTGGCCAAAGAAGGCCAGCGACAGGGCCTGGCCAATGAAGGGCAGTTGCGCCACCACCTGGCCTGCATCCACAAACCAGTCGGACAAGCGCACGCTGCTGGGCACCGGCGGCGTCTGCCCCCCCTGCGCAAACCAGGCAATGCCCAGCACCACCGTGAGGCCGGCCGCTGTCATGGTGATGGCCATGCCCAGCACCACCTGATCCCCGCCATGGCGGACGCAAGCGTAGCCATGCAACAGCGACAGCGCCAGACCCACGGCCAACGCGGCGAGCAGCGCCAGTGCCAGTGAACCGGTGCTGACACCGACGGCGGCAGTGGCGAAGGCGGTGAGCAGCATCTTGCCTTCCAGGCCCAGGTCAATCACGCCCGAGCGTTCACACAGCACACCGGCCAGCGCGCACAGGATGAGCGGCACGCTGACGCGCAGCGTGCTGGCCACTATCGTGCCGACCAGC
>JANNEX010000024.1:0-4582 GCA_031379155.1 Rubrivivax sp. | reverse complement strand
CCGCTGTGGCTACCGTGAAGCTGCGCGCCACCGTGTTGGCCGCTGCGAAGGTGGTGTTGCCGGCCTGGCTGGCTGTGACGGCGCAACTGCCGGCGCTGACCAGTGTCACCGTGGTGCCGCTGACTGTGCACACGCTGGGCGTGGTGGAGGCAAAAGCCACTGGCAAGGCCGATGTCGATGTCGCCGACAGCGCCGCTGGCACGGCGCCCCAGGTGGTGTTGGCGGGCGCGGCAAAGGTGATGGTTTGTGCCGTCAGCGGGGCGGCGGCGACCAGGAAGGACTGTGTCACCGCAGTCGCTGCGGCATAGCTGGAATTGCCGGTCTGGTTGGCGCCCAGCGTGCAGGTGCCGGCGCTGAGCAAATTCAGCGTGTTGTCGCTCACGGTGCAGACGCCGGGCGTGATGGACTGGAAGCTCACCGCCAGGCCTGAACTGGCGGTGGCCGACAGCGCTGCCGGTGCCGTGCCCAAGGTCTGATTGCCGGGCGAGATGAAAGAGATGGTCTGCGCGCCCAGTGCCACCGTGAATGAGGCCGAGACGGCAGGCGCAGCCGTGAAGCCCGCGTTGCCAGCCTGGCTGGCGCTGACCGTGCAGGTGCCTGCGCTGAGCAGCGTCAGTGCCGTGCCGCTGACCGTGCATACCGTGGGCGTGGTCGATGCAAAGGACACCGCCAAACCTGAGCTGGCGCTGGCCGCCAGCGCAGGTGCGGCGGTGCCCAGGCTTTGACCGGCAGGGGTGGCGAAGGTGATGGTTTGTGCGCTGGGCTGCGGCGCAGCTTCGGTGCCGCCGCCACCTCCGCCACAGGCCGCCAAAACGCTCACAGCCACTATCGCGGTCCAGGCAAGTGCGCTTCGCTGGCTGAGTGGGTTGGGTCGGGTCATGGCACGGTCTCCGGTGGTGAGGTGTGCGCGGCAGCGTGCGGCGCATCGCAAAGGTCGGCCTGGCCGGGGCGGTGTGGCACCGGACAGCGGGTGGGGCTTGAAGGGGTGGCAACGGTTTGCCAAACCCAGCAGTTTGAAGGTGGCAATTGGCCTTGAAACCGCTTTCACAAAAATGTAGTGGAGCCCGGTGCTTTTGACAATAGGGTGCTGTCAGGGAGAAGTAAGAAATTGAGCCGTGCGGCACTGGCGCAGCCTTGCGCCCAGCGTGGCCAAGCCCAAGAGCAGCAGGGCTGCTGGCGCCGATTCAGGCACGGCCGAAATCTCGATCAGCCGGTCGACACCGCTGCTGGGGTGCTGCACGTTGATGAAGGCCAGGTTGGGGTTGGTGATGTCGAAATAGAGCCCCGTGGGCTCGGCTCCCAGCGTCGACAAAGAAGCCCAGCGGCTGACCGATTCGGCCACGCCGTCGCCGTCAGCGTCCTTGGCCAGCCAGATGTCGGCTTGGCCTGCGGGCTGGTCTTCCACGACGTAGATATTGCCGTCGGCGTCGATGGCCAGGTTGTCGGGGTTGGTGAAGGCCGCGCCCACGGGCAAGCCGGTGGCTGCGTCAAGGGTGGCGCGGCTGACAAAGCTTTGCACACGCTGGGTGGCCAGGTTGATGCTGTAGACCTGATGGCTTGCCGTGGCGGTGACGTAAAGCACCTGTTGACCATTGGCGCGCGTCTGCATCTCCAGGTCTTCGGGGCGCTGGTAGCCCGTGCCTTTGAAGGCGGCCAGGGCGGCGCTGGCGCGGCCGTCGACCGAGAGCACACCGTTGGGGTCGGTGACGCTCACCGCGCCGGGCAGGGCGGCGCCACTGGCGTCGGTGAAGAGCACCCAGCTGAAGCTGCCGGTGGCGTTGGCGGCGTTGCCGTCGCCCACGCGCAGCACGGCATTCGTGCCGGCGCTGAAAAAGCTCGCGCCGTTGTCGGGTGTGGCCGAGCTGTAGCGGTAGATGCTGCCGCCGTCCAGCTCATCGATGTAGTAGAGGTTGTTGTTTTTGTCGAAGGCCAGTCCTTCGTGCGCGACGCGGGCCACCGCGTTGGCGTGGCCCAGGATGCCGGTGCCGGCGCTGGCGCTGACGGGGTTTTTCAGCTCGAACAAACGACCAAAGGGTTGCGGCTGGCCCGACCAGGCTTCTTCGGCCGTCACATAGGTGCCAAAAGGCGTCCAGCGGCCGGCGTCAAAGGCCACCGCCGCGCCGACGGTCGCCGCATGCCACAGCGTGACCGTGCTGCCCGTGACGCGGTCATAGCGCTGGATGCCGGCCTGCGCGGTCTCAAAGCCCATGAACAGATAGCGCCCGGCGTCGGCGCCGCTGCGGTTGCTGTCCATCATGTCCCACGAGCCGCTGTTGAACTGGCCAGCGGCCAGTTGCGTGGCGCGGTCAGCCACTGAGCGCTGTGTCCAGGCGCTGTTGGCCAGCAAGAAGGGCGCGCTCTCGGGCAAGGCTGCTGCGGCCACCGAAGTTGGCAGCGGAGCGAAGTTGCTGAAGTTGCTGGTTTGCGCGCCACACAGCGGCGCCCAAGTGCTCAGTGCGCAAACCAGGGCGCAACCAATGAAGCGGGACATCAGAAGGCTCCTTGTTCGACCACGGCAGGGCGGTGGGGGCGCGATCATCTGGCCCTGCGGCCCACCCGTCAAGGCCACCCTTCAGTGCAAAAAAGGGCCACCCTACGTCCTGATTTTGCGTGTGCTGTGCTTATTGCGCCAGCCGGCGGCGACGCAGCTTCAAAGCCAGGAGGGCCAGGCCCGACAACATCATCGCCAAGCCGCCGGCTTCGGGCACCGGCGTCACTTCGGCGGTGTCGGTGAACAGGCTGCCTTTGACTTGAAAGAAGTAGGCATTGCCTGCGGTCAAGGAGTGATCAAGCAGGACCGCCGTGTTGCCTTGTCCTGCCAGGCCCATGGCCTGTGGGCCGGAGTCAAGCACCGTGATGCGGATATTGCTCAGGCTCAGGTTGCTGCCCAAACTGAAAGTCAGGGCCGAACCCGGTGCCGCGCTGTCCGCTGCTGCCAACTGCAGGGCCGACAAGTCAGACGCGGGTAGGTTGCTGATGAAAGCGCTGTCAGCCCAGGCGGCCCATGAACCCGAAGCAAGTGCCAGGGCGGTGAGCAAGGATTTCAGCTTCATCTGCGTTCTCCAAGATTGCCCGCCGGATCAGTAAAAAGGGGCCTTGATGAATTGCCCCGGGCAACGCGCCAGCGCCAGCCGGGTACCCTTTGTCGCCGCTATCAAAACCCTTTTACAGCGCCTGCTGCCGCCTGCGAACAATCGAGCCGACCACGGCCAAGCCGGCCAACATCAGTGCGTACGATTCCGGCTCCGGCACGGGCTGCGTAAAGAGCGCCAGATGCGACAGGCCGGGGCCGGCGCTGCCATTGCCTTTGACGATGCCCAGGGTGTCGAAGCTCAACGTTGAAATTCCGGCCGCGCCGCCGTTGAACAGGTACAGGCTGTAGTCCGGCCCGCCCTTGAGGCCCAGCACGAAAAAGCCCGTCTGCGGCGTGTCAAAGCTCAACGTGCCAGAGGTGACTGCGCCAGGGTTGGACGCAAACGGCCCGAAGCCGGCGTCGTCGCTCTTGCCCATCAGGTTGAAGCTGCCAAAGCCGGAAAACAGAGCCGTGCTGGTTTGACCGGGAGCAATGTTTCCGCTGGTCGGCCCTTGGCAGCTGACGTACCCCGCATTGCCCGTAGTGGCACTTGAGTCCGCGCATTGCACCGCAGCCAATGCGCCGACGCTAGCCAGCGTAAGCGTAGTGGCCACAGCCAGTGGTTTGAGTTTCATGGACTCGCCTTGATGTGGCCCTGACGGACTGTGTCCGTCGGGGCATTTTGAAGTGACTGGATGGGCACCCGAGTGCCCATCAGAACCCGCAAATCGCCAGGCTCAGACCGGGCGGCGGCGGCGCACGATGGTGCCGATCACGCCCAGGCCAGCCAGCAGCATGGCGTAGGTCTCGGCTTCGGGAACGGCGCCAGCGACGGTGAGGTTCACGTCGTCGATCAGCACTTTGCCGGCAAACCAGTTTTCGCCAGCGGGGCCGATGCCGATGGGGCCAATGGCTTGGCTGAATTCCAGGAAAGCTGCGGTCGCGCCAGCAGGCACGGCGCCACCGGCAAAGGTGATTTGGCTGTAGCTGCTGGTGTTGATGGCGCCAGTGAAGCTGCGCGAAAGGCTGTCGTACAGGATGTTGCCGCCGCCGTCCAGGTAGCGCAGCGCATACGTCACGTTGCCCGTGGCGCCAGCCGTGCCCTTGGCCCAAAAGCTCAGCACGGGGGTGTCACCCACGGTCAATGCCGGCAGGCCACCTTGGTCAATGGAGTTTTGCAGGATGACAGCGGCATTGAGCTGCGGCGACGCCAGCTGGGCCGCGAACGAGCCCGTGTGCGCGTCAGTGGACAGGGTGTAGCCAGCAGCACCTTTGAGCCAGGACGCAGCCGGCGTAGCGGCGGGGCCGGCGATCTCGAAACCGCCATTGGCAAAACCGTTGGCGGCTTGGGCAGCGCCAGCGCACAGAGCCAGAGCAGCCGCTGCGCACAATGAGAGTGACTTGAAGGACATGTTCATATCTCCAGACAAACTTGACCACCGCTCCTCGGGCCGCTGCAGACCCCCTGCAGGGCTGGACCGATGGATGGGCCGCGTTTGTGCGCCGGCC
>JANNEX010000807.1:0-4165 GCA_031379155.1 Rubrivivax sp. | reverse complement strand
TTGCGCAGGCGCAGTTGGCGCGCCATGGCGCCGGCGGCTTCCAGGTTGGTTTTGAAGATGGTGTCTTCGAAGTTGCGCGCACCGACAAAGCCGCCGGTGTTCACGTCCACCGTGGTCAGGGCTTCGGTCTGGTCGATGATGAGGTAGCCACCGCTCTTCAAATCCACACGCCGCGACAGTGCGCGCGTGAGTTCTTCTTCAATGCCAAAGAGGTCGAAGATGGGCCGCTCGCCACCGTACAAATCCAGCTTGGCCACGGCGCCTGGCATGTAGGTGTCGCCAAAGGCTTTGAGTGCGTCGCATTGCAGCTTGCTGTCGATGCGAATTGTTTGGGTGGCCTCCACCGTCAGGTCGCGCAGCACGCGTTGAGCCAGCGTCAGGTCTTGATGCAAGAGCGTGCCCGGTGGTTGGCTTTGGCCACGCTCGCGGATCAGCGCCCAGGCGCGGCGCAGGTAGGCAATGTCTTCGGCCAACTCGGCATCGCTGGCTTCTTCGGCGTTGGTGCGCAGGATGAAGCCGCCGCCCGCATCTTTGTCGTTCGCGCCGGCCAAGGTGGTGACCCGTGCGCGCAGCTGTTCACGCAGCTCTTGCGAGCCGATTTTCTGGCTGATGCCGATGTGGTTGTCGTGCGGCAAAAACACCAGCATGCGCCCGGCAATGCTGACCTGTGTGGACAGGCGCGCGCCCTTGGTGCCGATGGCGTCTTTGATGACCTGCACGGTCAGCGTCTGGCCCTCAAAGACCTGGCGTTCGATGGGCACCAGCGGGGCTTCGGGCTTGGGCAGACTCCCGGACGCAAGGCGGCCGGTTGGCGCGCCTGTGTGGAGGTCGGCCACATGCAGGAAGGCGGCGCGCTCCAGCCCAATGTCGATGAAGGCGCTTTGCATGCCGGGCAGCACACGCACCACCTTGCCCAGGTAGACGTTGCCGACCAGGCCGCGCTCCAGCGTGCGTTCGATGTGCAGCTCTTGCACGGCGCCGTTTTCGACGATGGCCACGCGCGTTTCTTGTGGTGACCAGTTGATGAGGATGTCTTGGTTGGGCATGCCGCAGTCTAGATCGACAGGGGCAGGCCGCAGCCACGCAGCAGTTGCGCCGTCTCATACAGCGGCAAGCCCATGATGCTGCTGTGGCTGCCTTCGATGTGGCTGATCCAGCCCGCCAGCGCGCTTTGGATGGCGTAGCTGCCGGCCTTGCCATCGGCATCGCCACTGGCCACATAACGTTCAATGACAGCAGCAGGCAGCGGCGCAAAATGCACGTGCGATGTGCTCAGGGCGCGGCGCGTGCGCTGGCCATCGAAGAGGGCCAGCGCCGTCAGCACGCGGTGCGTGCGGCCGCTCAGCAGCGCCAGCGTGGCGGCAGCGTCGGCGGCGTCTCGCGGCTTGCCCAGGATGCGCCGGCCCAACGCCACCGTGGTGTCGGCGCACAGCACCGGCGCGCGGGACAGGCCGCGTGTAGCAAGGCGGGCCAGGGCGGCGCGCAGCTTGGCGGCGGTGACACGTTGCACATAGGCCGCAGGCAACTCGCCCGCACGTTCGACTTCCAGTGCTTCGGCGTCTTCTTCGGGGCCAGGCAGCAGCAGTTCGTGGCGCGCGCCAATCTGCGTCAACAGCAAGCTGCGGCGTGGGCTTTGCGAAGCCAGGTAGACAAATTTTGGGCGTACATGCGTGGAGTTTTTTGCCATCGGCAGATTGTGGCGCCGGCCAGAACGGGCAGACTGCGGGGCATCCACGACAAGGAGTTGCTGTGCGTCGAATTGATCTGGTTTCTTGCTCCCGCACTGGGTTCACGCTGCTGGCCTTGATGGCGATGTGGCTGGCTGTGCAAACCGCCCAAGCTGCACCTTTGCGCTTCGTCACCTACACCCTGACCGACCCGCAATTCGGCAACATGCGCGTGGGCACCCTCAGCGTGCCCGAAGGCTGGCGCGTCAATGCCGCCGTGAAGTGGGACTTTGGCAGCGCCAACTATCCCGTGCGCAGCCAGATTCGCATGGAGTCGCCCGACGGCAAGATGTGGATCGAGTTCTTGCCCTTTGACGTGGTGTATTGGATGCAGCCGGTGTACCAGGCCATCCCCATCGGCAAGCGCGCCTTTGGCGCCGTTTACGCGCCCAACGCCACCCTGGCGCAAGCCATGCAAGAACTGGTGGTCAAGCCCGCACGTGGCCAGTTGCCGGGCTTTGCCGTGGTCGGCGCCAAACCTGTGGATGCGCAGCGTATGGCGCAGGCCTTTGGTGAGTCCAAAGCGCAAGGCGAAGCCATGGTGGTGCGCGTAAAGTACACGCTGAATGGCCGCGCCGCAGACGAAGACATCTACGGCTTTTACGCCGCCGTCAACACCATCCCCTACGTCGGCCCACAGGGCCGCAGCGCCGAGTACCACCGCATGCTGGTCATGCCCCATGCCGTGGGCGCCACCGACGGCTTGCTGCCCAGCGTCTACCCGCTGCTGGACGTGGTGGTGCGTTCGATCCGCCCCGACGAGAACTTTGTTCGCCACCGCCTGGCAGTCAGCCAGCACATAACTGCCCAGTTCAATGCCATGCTGCAACGCGGCTACGACAGCATTGCGGCGGCCGGCGCTTTGTCGCGCAGCATCAGCGCCAACAACGACGCGCTGCTGGCTTCCATGCAGCAGCAGCGGGTGGCGCAGCAGCAGGTGGACGCGCAGCGCCGGGCAGCGGGTGCTTCTGGCGGCGGCTACAACGCCAACGACGAGTTTTCACAGCACATTCGTGGCGTCACGCGCATGGCAGATTCTTACTGGGGCACGAGCGAGCGCGACAGCAACTTCAGCCACCACTGGAGCGACGGCCAAGGCAACTACCGCGCCAGCAATGACGCCAGCTTCAATCCCAATGTGGGTGCGGGTGGTGGTGCCACTTGGCAACGAATGCAGCCCTCGCGTTAGGCTCAAGAGCCGCGCTATTCGCGGTGGTAGGGATGACCTTCCAGCAAGCTCCAGGCGCGGTACAGGCTTTCCGCCAGCAGCACGCGCGCAAAGGCGTGCGGCAGCGTCAGGTCGCTCAGGCGAAAGCTCTCGTCAGCGCTGGCTTTGAGTGCGGGATCAAGTCCGTCGGGGCCGCCAACCAGCAAGGCGGCGTCGCGGCCATCTCTCTGCCAGACACTCAGGCGCTGGGCCAGCGCGGCGGTGGTCAGGCGCGTGCCGTGTTCGTCCAGCACGATGCGGCGCACGCCCTTGGCAGCAGACGACAAAGCCGCTTCGAAGCGCGCCGCTTCGGCGGCCATGCACTGAGCGGCGGTCTTGCCGCTGCTGCGCGGCTCGGCCTTCAGCACCTTCAACTCCAGGCGCATTTCAGGCGGCAGGCGTTTGGCAAATTCGGCCCAGGCCGCGTCAGCCCAGGCCGGCTGGCGTTGGCCCACGGCCAGCACCAGCAACTTCATCTGGCGCGCGGCGCTACCTTGCGTGGCACAGCCTTTTTCGCGGCGGCTTTCTTGGCGGGTGCCGATTTCGTGGCCACGCGTTTATAGGCTGCCGTGCGGTTGGCCATCTTCTTGTCGGCGTCGGTCTTGGCGCTGGCCTTTGTGGCCGGCGCCTTCTTGGCCGAGGCTGTTTTGGCGGCCACGGCCTTGGGTGCCGCTGTCTTTGCCGCAGCGGTTTTTGCCACTGCTTTGCGCGGCGCAGCCATAGTCTCACTGGCCTTGACCAGCTTGGTGTTGACCTCGCCCACCTTCATGCGCACGGCCTTGCCGCCCCAGATTTCTTCCAGGTGGTAGTACTCGCGCACGGCAGGCTGCATGATGTGCGCCACGGCCGCGCCGCAGTCCACGATGATCCATTCGCCGTTGTCTTCGCCCTCGGTGGCCAGCACCTGCATGCCGCCGGCCTTGACGCTGTTGCGCACGCTGGCCGCCAGGGCCTTGGTCTGCCGGTTGCTGGTGCCGGATGCGACGATGACACGCTCGAACATCGAGCTCAGGTGTTCGGTGTTGAAAACGGCAATGTGCTGTGCCTTGACGTCTTCCAGACCATCGACGATGGCGCGTTGCAGCTTGCGGATGTCCATTCAGCTCCTGTCAGGGCTGCGGTAGAGCCCATGAGTTTCAATATAGCGCGCCACGGCGGGTGGCACCAGATGAGAAATGTCGGCGCCCCGTGCAGCACGCTGGCGAATGTCGGTGGATGAGATGTCCAGCAT
>JANNEX010000782.1:0-2095 GCA_031379155.1 Rubrivivax sp. | reverse complement strand
CGGTGGCAAGTACCAGGGCCAGACCGGGGTGACGCTGCCCAAGACTTGAGTCTGGAAAACGCTGGCCGAAGCCAGACGCACAATGCAGCACAACCGCAGGAGAGCGCCATGAAGTGGGAAGGCCAGGACCAAAGCAGCAATGTCGAAGACCGCCGTGGTGAAGGAGGTGGCGGTGGCGGCAGTGGACGTTTGATCGGTGGCCGTGGCATTGGCGTGGGCACCATCGCTATTGCCTTGGTGGCCGGCTGGGTGTTTGGCATCAACCCGCTCACCGTGCTGGGTTTGCTCAGCGGTGGTGGCACGCAAGCGCCGACGTCGCAGCAAGCACCTGCAGGCCCCGCGCACAAGCCACCGGCTGACGACAAGGCAGCAGCCTTTGTCTCGACCGTGCTGCGTGACACCGAACAGGTCTGGGGCAAAGTCTTCCAGGCGGGTGGCCAAACCTACCGCGAACCCAAGCTGGTGCTGTTCCGCGGCGCCACGCCCACCGCCTGCGGCACGGGTGAATCGGCCATGGGCCCGTTTTACTGCCCCGGCGACACCAAGGTCTATGTCGACTTGGACTTCTTCGACACCCTCAGCCGCCGCCTGGGCGCACCCGGCGACTTTGCCCAGGCCTATGTGATTGCACACGAGGTGGGCCACCATGTGCAAAACCTGATGGGCATCACCGGCAAGGTGGACGGCATGCGCGGCAAGGTCAGCACGACGCAGATGAACGCGCTTTCGGTCAAGGTTGAATTGCAGGCTGACTGCCTGGCGGGCGTGTGGGCCCACCATTCGCAGCAAGGCAAAGGCTGGCTGGAACGTGGCGACATTGAAGAGGCCATGAATGCCGCCGCCAAGATTGGCGACGACACGCTGCAAAAGGCCTCACAAGGGCGCGTCGTGCCAGAGAGCTTCACCCACGGCAGCAGCGAGCAACGCATGACCTGGTTCAAGCGCGGCATGGACAGCGGCAGCTTCAACCAGTGCAACACTTTCGACGCCAAGTAGGTTTTGCGCTGTGTGCAGCGCTGGCCTTGGCGGGCTGCTCTGGCAGAGGTGGCGAGCCCGTGACCGCGCCCGTGACCGCGCCCATGACCGCGCCCATGACCGCGACCCCCGAGGTGACCATCCTGGCGGTGGGCGACATTGCGCAATGTGGCGTACGGCCGGCTGCCGAATCAGCCGCTGCCTCCACCGCCGCATTGGTTGAGCAGCAAGGCCCCGGCCTGCCGCTGCTGCTCTTGGGAGACCTGGTCTACGACACCGGCACGATGGCCGAGTACCAGAACTGCTACCAGCCCACCTACGGCCGCTTCATGGCGCGCAGCTACCCGGCACCGGGCAACCACGACTACGGCGTGCCCAATGGCCAGGACTACTACCGCTACTTCGCTGAACGCGCCGGCCCCGACGGCCGTGGCTACTACAGCTTCGACTTGGGCAGTTGGCACGTCGTCTCGCTCAACAGCAACATCAGCATGGCCAAGGGTTCGCCGCAAGAGGCGTGGCTGCGTGCCGACCTGGCCGCCAACTCAAACAAAAAGTGCACGCTGGCCTATTGGCACCACCCGCGCTTTTCATCGTCCAGCGCGCATGGTGATGACGCGCGCTCGGCTGACATCTGGCAGGCGCTGTTTGAGTTCAATGCCGACCTGATCTTGGTCGGTCACGACCACACTTACGAGCGTTTTGCGCCGCAAGACCCGCAGGCCAGGCCTGACCCCGAACGTGGCCTGCGGCAGTTTGTGGTGGGCACCGGCGGTGCGGGGCTCTACGCCTTTGGTCCTGCAAAACCCAACAGCGAAGTGCGTATCGCCGGCAGTTTTGGTGTGGCCAAATTTGTGCTGGGCGAAGGCGGCTACCGCTGGGAGTTTTTGCCTGTGGCCGGTGGCAGCGTCAGTGACAGTGGCGAGGCCCGTTGCGTGCAGTAGGGCTGACGGCGGCCGGCTGAACGACAGCGCGCACTGTGCAGCGCAGGTGCCGCCACAACCACGCCAACATCTGGCCAATGGCCTGGGTGCGCAGGGCGTGGGCCTGGCGGCGGGTTTGTTCTCGCAGCGATGGCGAATGTGTGGCGTCGCGCTTCATGGGGTGTCCTTGGTGGCTG
>JANNEX010000773.1:0-7217 GCA_031379155.1 Rubrivivax sp. | reverse complement strand
CGCGCGATGGCTTTCAGGTTGTTGTTGGCCAGGTTGGTCGACAGGCCATCTTTGGTCTGGATGAGCGAAATCTCGATTGAGTAGTTGTTGTTGCCAAAGGCATATCCCGGCGTTGTGAAGTGACTGGCTTGTACCGTGTAAGAGGTGACGCTGGGCACCAGGTTGTTCGATGCCACCAAGCCGTTGTTGCCGGGTCTGATCAGCGACTTGTCGAAAATATTGACGCGATAGCCGTTGACCGCTGCCCCTGCAGGCGGCGTCCAGCTGAAGGTCGGGTTGGCGCCTGTGCCCGACAGCGTGATGCTGTCGACAAAGGGTGCTTGGGTCGTGCCGGGTGGCAAGCTGACGACGGCGGTGGCGCTGTCGCTGCCGTTTCTGAAGGTCAGGTTCCAGTTGCCGTAAAGCGCCGGGTTATCCGCCATGTAGCGGCTGAAGAAATTGGGAATCGATGGGCCCGGGTCATAGTTGATGTTTACCGACACTGGGGCGCCGGTGACCAGATTGGTGGTGGTGCCCACGCCGGTGGTGCCGGCGCTACCGTTGGGCGTGACCGATCCAGCGCCAATGCGCAGAAAATTGCCAGAGCCAAAACCCAGTGAATTGATAGCTCTGTGCTCGAGATTCATGAACGCGTTGCTGATCGACACCGGCGCGGCAACAGCTGCCGTGCCGACAGCCGCCAGACAAAGTGACACCAGGGCAAGGGGCGTGATACGGAAGGGACGCATGCAAACTCCATCGGGTGAATTGTTGTTGGCCGCCATCCTGCAACCAAGCGTTACGCAAGTCATCCACAGATTGGTCGAATCCCCCCGTGCATGCAGGGCCGGTATTACCCTTGGCCCGCTGCCATGGCCTCGGCGATGATGTCCATGTCCTGCGCCGTAACTTGCAGCAAACCAAAGCGCAAGCTGTAGCCCCAGTTCTTCACACCGGCCGAGAACGACAGCGTGTCCAACAGCGGCGCAATCAACGCTGGCTGGCCGCGCTGCCAAGCCACGTTGCGCCGAAAAGGCAAAAAGCCGCCGCCCATGTCGGCCTGGTAAGGCTCACCCGGCAGCACGACGCCGATGGCGGTGAAGGACTGCAATTTGTCCTTGCCGCCAAAGACCTCCACCGGCGAGTAGTAGGCGATGCGCTCCCCCACGTGCAGTCGCCGCAGCGGCGCGGCCTTGCCGTGGTTGACCTGCATGAAGCCCTGCGCCAGGCCCATGCGCACATGCAGGGCGCTGGCCACGGCCAGCCAGGCCCGTGGGGGCTGCGGCGCCGCAGCGGCGCCGCTCATGACGCGTGTGGCGCAAAGACACGCAGGCGGTGCCCATCGATGTCTAACGCTGTAAAGGTGTGGCCAAAGTCCATCGCCGTGGGTGGCTGGATGATGGGCACACCCAGATCCCGCCAGCGCTGGTGCGTGTCGTTCACGGCCTCTTGGCTGCCCAGCGCCATGGCCAGCTCAGCACCGCCCGCGGACGTGGCTGCGGGCTGCACGTCATGCGCCGCCCACAGGCCCAGCATCCAGCCGCCACCCAGCGCAAACATGGCGAAGTTGGGCGATGAATCCACCGCAGGCTTGCCCAGCAAACGGGCATAAAACGCGGCGCTCTCGGTCGGGTTCTTGACGTAGAGGATGAGGAAGTTGGGGTCTGTCATGGCGGCTCCTGCAAGGCAGTGGTTGAAGGCCTGCATGCTGGGGCGCGGCCGTGTCAATTTCTGTCAGCAGTCTTGGCCGGTGCGTTGCCCTTGGGCTGGTCTTGTTGCGCGCGCCAGTCCTTGAGCAATGCCTGGCGCCGCCGTGGGTAGCGCTGGCCGCTGTTGGCCAACGTGGCGATGCGGTCGCTGCGAAAGTGGCGCATGTCTTGGCGCAGTTCGCACCAGGCCACGACCACGCGCACACGGTCGAAAAAGCCCAGCGCGAAGGGCCAGATGACACGCTGGCTGGTGTGGCCGGCGGCGTCGCGGTAGTGCAGGGTCAGCTTGTGTTCCTGGCGGATGGCTTGGCGAATGGTGGCTTCGTGGGCGTTGCCCGCGTCGCCAACGCTGGCCACGCTGTCGCCCGGGCCCACCAGCAGCGCCGAGGTGTCCAGGTCCAGCCGCATCTCGGCCGGCAGCACTGCCGCAATCTTGGCCAGCGCGTTGCGCGCGGCGCCGGCCAAATCCGAATCAGCGCGTTCTGCCACCCAGCGTGTGCCCAGCACCAGGGCCTGCACCTCGTCGGCAGAAAACATCAGCGGCGGCAGCACAAAACCGGGCTTGAGCACATAGCCCAGGCCGGGCGCGCCGTCGATGTGCGCGCCCTGCGCTTGCAGCGTGGCGATGTCGCGGTACAGGGTGCGCAGGCTGATGCCCAGCTCTGTGGCGATGGTGCTGCCACTGACTGGCCGCGTATGGCGGCGCAACAGTTGCAGCAGGTCCAGCAGGCGGGCTGAACGCGACATGGCGACCCCCTTCGCCTCAGCGGGCCGCCAGCGCCAGCAAGTGCTGCACCCAGTGCTG
Organism: Rubrivivax sp.; assembly: GCA_031379155.1. Classification (GTDB taxonomy): domain Bacteria; phylum Pseudomonadota; class Gammaproteobacteria; order Burkholderiales; family Burkholderiaceae_C; genus Rubrivivax. The sequence continues at coordinate 4,724 of JANNEX010000773.1, read as the reverse complement.
CGCTTGCGTGACGATGGGCCAGTGGCCGGTTCGCAGCTCAATCACGGCCAAGTCAGGCAGCGCGCGCAGACGGCGCCTCCCCAGGCGCCGTGCCGCCGCACGAAGGGGGACTTGCTCACGGGGGCCCTAACGCAGCGACGTGTTGATCTTGTCCAGCGCCGCTTTGCCCGGGCACAACTCAGCCTCGCCCAGCGCATTCAACGGCTGCGCCACGGTGTTCAGCGCCGCGTGCAGGTCAGCGGCCTGCGGGTTGACGTACAGCAGCCCAGTCGGAATCTCACCTTCATCCTGCATCACCTGCAAGTGGTTCATGGCCGCACGCCGGCTGGTCGGGTCGTAGTCGGCATGCAGCTTGCGCAAGCGCATCAAACCGCCACCCGGTTGCGGCAAATCGATGGTCTGGCCGGGGTCAGGGTTGGCGTGAATTTCTGGCGCCAGGTCAATGAAATCGATGCGGCTCACGGCTTCGTTGTGCTCGCGCACGTGGTCGTAGCTGCGCGTGCTGCCAGCGTGGTTGTTGAAGGCCACGCAGGGGCTGATGATGTCCAGGAAGGCTGCGCCGCCGTGCGCAATGGCGCCTTTGATGAGCGGCACCAACTGGTGCTTGTCGCCACTGAAACCACGTCCCACGTAGCTGGCGCCCAGTTGCAAGGCCATGGCCACCAGGTCGACCGGGCTGTCGTTGTTGAATGCACCTTTTTTGCTTTTGCTGCCACGGTCTGCGGTGGCGCTGAACTGGCCTTTGGTGAGGCCATAGACACCGTTGTTTTCGACGATGTAGACCATGCGCACACCGCGGCGCATGGCATGCGCAAACTGGCCCAGGCCTATGCTGGCGCTGTCGCCGTCGCCACTAACGCCAAGATAAAGCAGTTCCCGGTTCGCCAGGTTGGCGCCCGTCAGCACGCTGGGCATGCGGCCGTGCACGGTGTTGAAGCCGTGGCTGGCGCCCAAAAAGTAGTCGGGCGTTTTGCTGCTGCAACCAATGCCGGACAGCTTGGCCACACGGTGCGGCTGAATGTCCATTTCCCAGCAGGCCTGGATGAGTGCGGCCGAGATGCTGTCGTGGCCGCAGCCCGCGCAAAGCGTGGAGACACGGCCTTCGTAGTCGCGCCTGGTGAAGCCCACCTTGTTGGGCACCAGGCTGGGATGGTGCAGCCGGGGTTTGGCGATGTAGGTCATGACTTTGACTTTTCTTTGCGCGGCGCCACGGCCAGCGCATGCACGGCGTCGGTGATGGCTTGCGTGATGAAGCGCGCGGTGATGGGCGTGCCGTCGTAGTGCAGCACCTTGATCAGGTGCGAAGGGTTGATGTCCAGTTCATTGACCAGCAGCGTGCGCATCTGCGCGTCGCGGTTTTGTTCGACCACAAACACGCGGTCGTGGCTGTCAATGAATTCGTCCACGCTGGCCGGGAAAGGGAAGGCGCGCAGGCGCATGGCGTCCAGGTGGATGTGCACACCCGCCAGCGCTTCCAGCGCTTCGTCCATGGCCGGCGCGGTGCTGCCGAAATAGATCACGCCCAGGCGTGTCTTCTTGGCCGCCGCGCGCACTTGGGGCTGCGGCACCAGGTTGGCGGCGGTGGCGAACTTGCGCAACAAGCGCTGCACGTTGACCAGGTAGTCGGGCCCGGCTTCGCTGTAGCGCGCGTATTCGTCGCGTGTCGTGCCGCGTGTGAAGTAGGCGCCCTTGCTGGGATGCGTGGCGGGCAGCGTGCGCCAGGCAATGCCGTCGCCGTCCACGTCTTTGTAGCGGCCAAAGTCTTTGCCGGCTTCAAGCTCTGCAGCCGACATCACTTTGCCCCTGTCGTAGCGGCGGCTGTCATCCCACTCCAGCGGCGCGCACAGGCGCTGGTTCATGCCGATGTCGAGGTCGGTCATGACGAAGATGGGCGTTTGCAAACGGTCGGCCAGGTCGAGTGCTGCGGCGCTGAATTCGAAACACTCTGCCGGGTCTTGCGGCAGAAGCAGCGGGTGTTTGGTGTCGCCGTGGCTGGCGTAGGCGCTGCTCAGCAAGTCGGCCTGCTGCGTGCGTGTGGGCATGCCAGTGCTGGGGCCGCCGCGCTGCACGTCGATGATGGTCAGCGGTATCTCGGCAAAGTAGGCCAGGCCGATGAACTCGGTCATCAGGCTGACACCGGGGCCGCTGGTGGCAGTGAAGGCGCGTGCGCCGTTCCAGCCCGCGCCAGTGATGATGCCAATGCTGGCAATTTCGTCTTCAGCCTGCACGATGGCATAACGTGCTTCTTGAGTGACAGGGTCGTGGCGCAACTTCTTGCAGTAGCTTTGAAACGCTTCGGCCACCGACGATGACGGCGTGATGGGGTACCACGCGCACACCGTGGCGCCGCCATACACGCAGCCCAGCGCAGCGGCGGCGTTGCCTTCCATGAAGATGCGCCCGGCCACGGCATTGGCGCGCCGCACCTGCAAACCCACTGCCGGGTGTTTGGGCGGCTTCAAATGGTCACGCGCAAAACCGCGCCCCGACTGCAAGGCGCGCACATTGCTTTCCAGCAGCTTTTCCTTGCCCTTGTACTGCTCGTCAAAGAGGCCTTCGATGACGCTGCCGTCCAGGCCCATCAACTCAGCCAGCGCGCCCAGCACCATGATGTTCTTGAACAGCGTGCGCTGGCGCGGTTCTTCGTAGGTGGCGTTGCAGATGGCCGTGACAGGCATGCCGATGACGGTGATGTCGCTGCGAAAGGCGCTGTCGGGCAGCGCCTTGGTGCTGTCGTAAAACAGGTAGCCGCCGGGCTCAACCTCGGCAACGTCCTGGTCCCAGGTTTGTGGGTTCATGGCCACCATCATGTCAATGCCGCCGCGCCGGCCTAACCAGCCACGTTCACTGACACGCACTTCGTACCAGGTGGGCAGACCCTGGATGTTGCTGGGGAAGATGTTGCGCGGGCTCACCGGTACGCCCATGCGCAGCACGGCTTTGGCGTAAAGCTCATTGGCCGACGCCGAGCCCGAGCCGTTGACGTTGGCGAACTTGATGACGAAGTCGTTGACGGATTCGATGCGCTTCATGCGGATGCTCCCGACCCCGCCCCGGCTCCTACACGCTTGTGGCTGTCGCGGCACAGCGCCCCGGCCTGCGTGGTGGTGAGCAAGAATTTCTGCATGTCCCAAGCCCCCGTGGGGCAGCGTTCTGCGCACAGGCCGCAGTGCAGGCAGACGTCTTCGTCCTTGACCATCACGCGTGTGGTCTTCAGCGCAGCGCTCACGTACAAATCCTGCGTCAGGTTCTGCGCCGGTGCCATCAGCCGCGTGCGCAAGTCAGCCTCTTCGCCATTGGCCACAAAGCTGATGCTGTCCATGGGGCAGATGTCAACACAGGCGTCGCATTCAATGCACAGCTTGTCGGCAAACACCGTCTGCACGTCGCAGTTCAGGCAGCGCTCGGCTTCCTTGAAAGCCGTGGGCAGGTCAAACCCCAACTCGACTTCCACCTTGATGTTGGACAGCGCCTTTTCAGCGTTGGCCCAAGGCACCTTGAAGCGCAAATCATTGCTGGGTGAATTGGCGTAGCTCCACTCGTGTAGGCCCATCTTTTGCGACACCAAATTCACATGCGGCGGTGGCCGCTGCGTCAGTGCTTCGCCGTGCAGCAAGCGGTCTATCGACACCGCTGCCTCATGCCCATGGGCCACGGCGGTGATGATGTTCTTGGGGCCAAAGGCCGCGTCACCGCCGAAGAAAACCTGGGGCAGAGAAGACTGGAAAGTCTTGGCGTCCAGCACCGGCAGGCCCCATTCGTCGAAGGTGATGCCGCTGTCGCGCTCTATCCACGGGAAGCTGTTTTCCTGGCCCACGGCCACCAGCACTTCGTCGCAGTCGATCACGGCGTCAGGCTGCCCCGTGGGCACCAGGCTGCGCCGGCCTTTGTCGTCGTAGACCGCCTTGACGACCTCAAAGCTCATGCCCACCAGGGTGCCGCCCTCGTGCAAAAACGCCTTGGGCACGTGGTAGTTGATGATGGGTATGCCTTCATGCTGGGCGTCTTCTTTTTCCCAGGGCGAGGCTTTCATTTCTTCGAAGCCTGAGCGCACCACCACCTTGACGCTGTCAGCCCCCAGGCGCCGCGCTGAGCGACAGCAGTCCATGGCCGTGTTGCCACCGCCCAGCACGATGACGTGCTTTTTCACGCTGGTGACATGGCCAAACGAGACCGAGGCCAGCCAGTCGATGCCGATGTGGATGTCGGCTGCGGCTTCAGCGCGCCCCGCCACTTGCAAGTCGCGCCCACGCGGTGCGCCGCAGCCCACGAAGACGGCGTCGTAGCCTAGCGCCAGCAAGGCTTTCATCGACGCGATGCGCTGGCCCGATTTGAATTCCACGCCCAGGTTCAGGATGTAGTCGCACTCTTCATCGATCACGGTCTCGGGCAGCCGAAAGCGCGGTATCTGGGTGCGGATGAAGCCGCCGGCTTTGGCTTCGCCGTCAAACACGGTCACGCTGTAGCCCTGGCTGACCAGGTCACGCGCCACTGCCAACGAAGCCGGCCCGGCGCCCACACAAGCGACGCTCTTGCCGTTTTTGGGCTGGGGTTTGGGGATGAGAGCGCGAATTTCGTCGCTCTTGAAATCGGCCGCAACTCTTTTCAAGCGACAAATCGCTACCGGCTCTGGCTTGACGGCGTTTTCTTCTTCGGCACGGCCGCGTCGGCAGGCGGGTTCACAAGGCCGGTCACAGGTGCGGCCCAGCACGCCGGGAAAGACG
>JANNEX010000756.1:0-14529 GCA_031379155.1 Rubrivivax sp. | reverse complement strand
GGGTGGGCTGCGGACATAGGTAAAGGCGGACGCGTTGGAGCCGCACATTCTCCACGCGCCGCAGGGTGGCCCGCCGGAACCCGCCGCTGCGGCGATTGCGGATTGAGCGACGATTGTCACAAGGCATGGCAAGTCATGCACAGAAAACGGCGACACGAGCTGAGCTGCGCAGTTATGGTTTGGCTGCTGCGCGGCTCTACCGTCTGCACCAGCGCAGCGCGGCGCAGGCCACTGCCTCGGCCCCGCCCAGGCGCAGGCATGGGCTTGTTCAGACTTTCAGCGGAGACAATGGACTGGCAATGGATTCATCGTCAAACGAGTTGCGGCGACTGGCCCAGACCATAGAGCTGAGCGAGGCGCGCGCCTATGAAAGCATGGTCAACGCACCGGATGCGAAGGAGCGTGCCGCGCTGGGCCTGGGCTCGGCGCGCATCGGCTCTGCGGTAGCAGTGATGGCCAGGGCCATCGCCACTTCGCTCAACCTCAATCGTGTCTTTGGCCTGGGACTGAACGAACCCATCACCGCAGCCGTGTTTGACCAGGTGACAAGCCTGTATGCGCGAGGCGGTGCGCCCTACGCACTGGAGTTAAGCCCTTTTGTGCTGTCGCCCGAACTAAAGCTGCAGTTGCGGGCCAGGCGGCTGCGCGGCTTGGGCACCAAAACGGCCATGTTCATTCATCACATGAAAGAACTCCCCAGCGTCGAGTGCGATTTGCGCATTGAAAGGGTAGATGGGCGCCACGCAGGCCAGTTGGCGGCGATCGCCTGCGAAGTGTTTGGCATGCCGTCGCAGACGGGACGCATGCTCAGCCATGTCCACCGTCAATCTGGCTGGCATCAGTGGATGGGGTTTGCTGGCGACCAGCCCGCAGGGGTTGCGCTGTCCTTCATGGCGGACTCGGTCGCCTGGTCGGGATGGGCCGCGACCTTGCCGGCATTTCGCGGCCGGCGATTTCACGCCGCCTACCTGGCCAAGGCCATGCAGCATGCGGCCCATTGCGGCTGTCGGTACTTCACCGCAGAGACCGCCACCGGCACGCCCCAACAACGCGACCCGGCGTACCGCAACCTGGTCAAACTGGGGTTCGACGCAGTGTACGAACGCGCCACCTGCATGGGGCAGGCGCAGCAGCCATGACCGGCAACGGCAACCCACGGCCAGGCGGATGTTTCGCTCGTGTCGCCGCGTCAGGCTCAAGACGGCCATGACAACATGCTAAGTCACGCTCGGATCTCGGCGCTGATCGAACTCAGTGAGGCCAACGCTTACTCTAGCCTCGTGGGCGCGGCGGCTGCGCCCGTCGCAGTGCCTCGGCCAAGCCGTTGCTACTGGCTGGGTGGGGCGTGCGCGCTCGTGTCACCTCAGACCAGCGGCACGCTCAACATGAACCGCGTCATTGGATTGGGCGTGCTTGAACCGGTCACGGCTGAACTGTTGTCCGAGATAGAGGCCCTCTACGGCCAGCACGGTCTTGCCTTCGGTGTCGAAGTCAGCGCGCTCGGGCGCAACGAGGTGCTAGACCAATGGCTCAGCAGGCGGCGGCTTCGCCGAACCGTGGGCACCGCCATGCGCTGGCAACAGGTCAGGCACAACGAGCCTGCCGGCGGTGGCGTTGTGGTGACCCGAGCCAAAAACAGCTGGGAGTGCGAGGACATCGCACGGCTGTGCCAACACGTCTTTCGGGTTCCGCAAGTCATGGCCCAAGCGCTGGTCGATGTGCACCGCGATCCGCGCTGGCGGTACTGGATGGTCCGCCAGGATTCGCATTTGCTGGCCTGTGCCATGTCCTTCGTGGACGACGGACTGGCGTGGCTGGGTTGGGACGCCACCAGTCCCCAGGCGCGCGGCCAAGGACTTCAAAGCGCACTCATCGCAGCCAGGCTCAAAGACGCGGCTGAAGCAGGTTGCAGCCATGCCACTGCCGAGACAGCAGCTGACACAGTGGCACGGGCCGACCCGTCAGGCCGCAACTACGAAAAGCTGGGATTTGTTCTCGCCTACGAGCGCACCACGTATGTTGCAATTCGCACTCCTTTTGACAACCCGCGCCCGGGGCTGGAGAGGGCCGGCGATGTTGGCTGACCGACGCCTCCCCAAGCCCGTGGCGCCAGCCGGCTGCTCCGGCATTACAGGCCACAATTCAAATCATGATCCCTGTGGGCACCCGCCTTGACGCACAGTCCCCCGTTGCCCAAGGCGAAGTTGGCCTTGAGGGCAGGCTGACTCCGAAAAATTCTGTCCTCGAAGCCATCGGCCGCACACCCATCGTGCGTCTGGCGCGCCTGTTCGAAGAATCTGGCCTTGAGGTCTACGGCAAACTTGAAGCCTTGAACCCTGGTGGCAGCATCAAGGACAGGGCCGCCTACAACATCCTCACCCACGCGCTCAACGCCGGCGTCATCGGCCACGACACCACCGTGGTCGAGTCCAGTTCGGGCAACTTCGCCATTGGCTTGGCGCAGGTGTGCGCCTATCTGGGGCTGCGGCTGGTCTGCGTGGTCGACATCAAGACCACCACGCTCAACATGAGCATCATGGAAGCCTACGGCGCCCGGGTCGACTTGGTCGACAAGCCTGATCCGGAAAGCGGTGAGTACCTGAAGGCGCGCATCAAGCGTGTGCAGCAGATTCTGCAATCGGTGCCCAACGGCTTTTGGCCCAACCAGTACGCCAACGCCCACAACTCGGGCGCCCATTACGGCCACACCATGCCGGAAATCGTGGAGGCCCTGGGTCCTGACATCGACTTTGTCGTGCTCTCGACCAGCACCTGCGGCACCTTGCGTGGTTGTGCCGACTTTGTGCACGACCGCAAGCTCAAAACCAAGGTGGTGGCCGTGGACGCGATGGGCAGCGTCATCTTTGGCAAACCCGCAGGCAAGCGGATGCTGCCCGGGCACGGTGCAGGCATCGTGCCGCCGCTGTTCAAGCCTGATCTGGCCGACATCGTGGTCCACGTCTCAGACCTGGACTGTGTGCTGGGTTGCCGCCGCCTGGTTCAGCAAGAAGCCATCTTGGCTGGCGCGTCGTCGGGGGGTGTCATCTCTGCCATCGAACGCCTGGCCGGCGACGGCGTGTTGCCGCCCGGCTCGCGCATCGCCGCCATCTTGGCTGACCGAGGCGAGCGCTACCTGGACACCGTCTACTCTGACAGCTGGGTGCAGGAAAAACTGGGCAGCGAAACTCTGTCGGTCTGATCCGTTGCGGGCGGCGCAGACTGCTGCGTGCAGCCGCCGCGCGGGGCCCATCACGAGCCGCCCTTCACATTTCAATCACCTCAACCAACGGGTTCCACCATGTCCATCGATGACGGTCTGCTTGTACTTTCCGGTCCTGACGTTCAAGACTTGCTGCAAGGGCGCCACCGCGAGGTCATAGGCGCCGTGCGCCGCGCCTACATCGCGCACGGTGCCGGTCTGAGCTGCCTGCCCCACTCTGTGTTTGTGCGCTTTCCTGACCGTGTCAAGGAACGCATCATCGCCCTGCCCGGCTACCTGGGCGGCGAGCAAGAAGTCGCGGGCATCAAGTGGATTTCTTCCTTCCCCGGCAACCATGACCTGGGCATCAGCCGTGCGTCGGCAATCATGGTGCTGAACTCGCTCAAAACCGGCCGGCCCGAACTGGTGCTGGAAGGCTCGCTGATCAGTGCCGCGCGCACCGCCGCCAGTGCCGCCCTGGCGGCCGACGTGATTCACGCCCCCGGCGCCATTGACGCGCTGGGCGTGGTGGGTTGCGGATTGATCAATCGTGAGATCGTCCGGTATGTGGCGTCTTTGGGTCGCCCTATTGGCCAAATCCTGGTCTATGACATCGACGCCACACGGGCGCAGCACTGGAGCAAATCGCTGGGCACCGAGGTGCCGGTTCAGGTCTGCAGCTCGTTGGCTGAAGTGATGGCCCAGTCAGCCGTGGTCTCGTTTGCGACCACGGCGGTGGAGCCCACCGTGAAGGACGTGTCGATGTGCCGCAAGGGCGCCACCATCCTGCACATATCGCTGCGCGACCTGGTGGCCGACGTGGTGCTGCACACCGATAACACGGTCGACGATGTCGACCACGCGCTGCGCGCGCAAACCTCGCTGCACCTGGCCGAGCAGAAAGTGGGCCACCGGGACTTTGTGCGCGCCACGCTGGCGCAGATCCTCACCGGTGAAAAACCACCCCGCCAAAGCGCCGATGGCATCGCCATCTTCAGCCCGTTTGGCCTTGGCGTGCTGGACCTGGCGCTGGCACAGCTGGTGCTGCAAGGCGCGGTGCAGCGCCGACAAGGCACACGGGTCGAGCGCTTCTTCGAAGGCGTGTAGCCCAGGCCCGGGCCTCACAGGCCCAGCACCCAAAGCGTGGTCAGCTCGTTGACACGGTCGCGCCAGTCCGCGCGCGAAAAGGTGTGGTTCGAATCTTCAATGTCGTGGCGTTGCACCTGGTGCAGCGCCAGCCAACGTTGCCACGCAGGCGATGAGCCAACGAGTTCGCGAAACTCGTTGGCAGTCAGGTCAGCCTGGCCACTGAGGATGACCAAGGTGGGCAAGCCGGTCAGATTCAGGCTGGCCAGCATGCGCTCAGGCAACGAGCCCACGCTGGCCACGCGCCGTGGCTTGGGCTGGGTTTCTTCAAGCGCCGGCGCACCGTCCGAGCGCGCCGCGCCCAGACCCGTGGCCTGCAGCAAGTTGGCGCCCAGCGCGCGCAAGGACGAAGCCAGAGCCACTTCACCGCGGGCCATGCGGCCCCAAAAGTCGCGGTCTCCCAGGCGCTCAAGGTAGTAATGTTTCAAGCGTGTCTTGGCCAGTCCTTCTTCGGTGCGCACCCAGGGGTTGAGCATCACCAGCCCAAGCACCCGTTTGTCATCGGGCGCATACAAGGCCGAGGCCGACGCGGCGCCGCACAAGCCCCACAAGACCACGCCTTGCAACTGCGGCTGCGCGCGCATCAAACTGTCCGTGGCGGCGCGGATATCTGCTTCTGCGCCCTCCACACCAATCAACGCTGGGCCGCCGCTGTCGCCAGAACCGCGGTAGTCAAAACGCAATGAAGCTACACCCAGACTGGCCAGGTGGCGGCACAACAGGGTGAAGTGGCGATGGCTGCCCGCCCGGTACTGCGGGCCGCCCACCACCACCACCACACCCACGCGATGCACAGGCCCCTGCGCCGGGCTGGCCACAATGCCCAGCAACTCATGGCCTTGGCACGTGAACACCACCGCGCGCTCATCAACGGCAGTCACAGCCAAGCCTTTGCGGCGCTGGCGGTCGCCTCCACGATCGCGTCACACGGCACCAACTCCACCGCGTTGGTGGCCGCCCAGAACGGCTGGGCCACGATGGCGCTCACCACCAGTGCGACACCGTCTTTGCGCCAAGCCTCGGTGACGCGGGCCGCACCCACGGGCAGGGCCTGACCTTGCTCGGCCACGATCTCGATCCAGTCCACCGCACACGCAGGCCTGAGCGTGCCGAGCTCGAGGCGGTCCAGGTCGTCGGCCATGCCTGGCGAAAGTGGGTAGCCGGCCACTTCAAGCGTTTCACCACCGCTCAGGCGGGCACGCAAGGACTTGCCGGTTTCACCCCCTTTGTGCCCACTGAGCATGGCGTTGGCCAGGCGCAAACGAAGGAACTGAACCAGGTGCGTTTCGCCCTGGACCACGGGCTGCCACAGCAAGCAGCGGGCTACGTCGTTAGGGCGCGCCGCAGCGGCTTGCGCAGCCAGCATGGCCCCCAGGCGATGCCCCCACAGCACCACACGCGAGTAGCCCTGCGCAAGCATCCAGTCGATGGCAGTGGAGATGTCTTGCCGCCAATCGGCCCAGCTGGCCTGGTCAAAGGAGCCACTGCTGTCGCCGCAGCCTTTGAAGTCGATGCACAGCACCCCAAATCCCTGGGCGGCCAGGCGCCGCGACGCCTGCGCCACAATATGGCGCGACTTGTTCATCTCCTCGGCGAAGGCGCTGGCAAAGACCACCCCCAGCCCGTTCTTGTGCCGTGGCGGGTGGTGAACGCAGAACCTCGCCCCGTCAGGCACGGGAAGAAAAAATGCCTCCACGCCGGGTCTGCGCTGGCTGCCTTGCACTGCGGTAGCGACAGTCGTGTTCAGACCAGTTTGCTCTCGCAAAAGGACACCAGGCTGCCCAGCGTGGCAAAGGTGGCAGCGTCAATCTCGTCGTCGTCAATCATGATGTCGAACTGTTCTTCAAGTGCGGCGATGAGGCTGACCACCGCCATCGAATCAAGTTCTGGAACGGCGCCCAGCAAAGGCGAATCTGCGCCCAGTTCCTGGTGTCGGTTGCCCAGCTGAAGTACCCTTCCCAGGGTCGTGCGAACAGCGTCAATGGTGGCCAAGTTGAATCTCCGTTTGTGTTCGATTTGCGAGCGGCAAGGCGTTCAAACCAATCCGCATCTGCGATTGTGGGCTGGCTCAGTCTGGGGATCAGTACAAGCTGCGGTCGGCGTACAGGTGCTTCATGCGCCGACTGAAGAAGGTTGCGGTCGCCGAGCCATCCACGTACTTCTTGAACCACAACATGTGCGGGTTGATGGCAATTTCTGCGGCTGCGGGCTCCATGCGCTTGAGCAGCCGCCCAAACAGCGGGTAGTGCGGCCCGCTTCGCGCACGCTCAGGCACAGTCAACAAGCTGAGCAGCAAACGGGTGTTGTTGAACGGCGAGATCTCTTCGATCGCGATGTCCTGCTCAAACGGCATCGCCGCGCCCCAGACGCCCATGCGCTGCTCCCAGTAGGCAAGGTCATTCACTCTCACGTCGGTGCGCTGCGCGACCTCTTGCGCTTCGCGGTACCACGGCCACAGCGAAGCCTGGACAAATGGATCCCTGGGTGTGAGGCCAAGGTAGCGGCTGACGCGCCCAAATGAGTGCGGCCCACCCGGCCGCCCATAGAAGCAACGGGCCACTTCTGCGCCGTTGCCATTGACGTTGATGATGCGGTCGCGGTCCTTGCGGGTCAGGTGATACTGGATGTTGGCGGTCTTGGGCACGACACGCAGAAACAACTGTTCCTGGCTGATGGCGGCCTTGAATTCCGGCGTCACCGGCGCCGGCGCGATGCGCTCGTAATCCAGGCCGAAACGTGCTGCCAACTGCTCGGCGACTTCGCCGTCACCCACTGACGACCTATCACCTGAACGGCAGAAGGTGAAGAAGCTGATGCGATCTTTCATCGGCAACGAAGCCGCCATCAGCAGGCGCGAGTCCCAGCCTGCCGTGAGCGCAACAATGAGCGAATAACGATCAACCAGAGCGGCAAACAGCCCGCGCAGCGTGACTTCAGCCAGGTCCAGCACTTCGGTTTCGCCAACGCCGTCGGGCAGCTTGGAGTAGAAGGCCTCTCGCTGGGCTTGCAGGCTGGGCAGGCTGAGCCGGTGATTGGGCATCAAACGCATCACCCGGTCGTCTTGCCCTGTGGCGCCGACCCAGGCGAGATCATTTTTCTGGAACCGGGAAGAAGCCATGAACGCGCGCTTGTCCGCGCCCATCGAGAGCTCGGCCCCGGCATGCTCCAGCAGCAGTTTTTCTGACGAGCCTACGCAGCGGATACTGCCAAAGCTGCCATAAAGGATTTGACGCAGGTGGCAGCAATCGCCCCACAGGTGGGTGTCCTGACCGATGCGGGCTAGCAGCACAAAGCGGCCGGTCAGGTGCTCGATTCGCTCGGCGACGGCCTCGCGGGTCATCGCGGGCAGGTCGACCAGATGGTCAAGCACCTGCTGCATGTCACGCTCGGGATGCAAGGGGTCGACGACCAAGCCGAGCAGCATGGCTTCGAATCCGGACCCTGCGGCACGATAGCTTTGCAGCGGCGCAAAACAAAAGACCTTCCAGGGGCCAAAGCGCGACTCTTGGGCGCCGACAAGGCACGGCCGAGTCTCGGTGGCGTTGGTGATCAGATATTGGTTGCGATACATCGTCTGGGTATTTTTCATACGCCGGCGCAGCCACGGCCGCACCCGTGCGCGGGCACCAGAAGTTTAGCCCGGATAAGTCAGGCAACCGCCGTGTGATCGCGGGCGGAAGTGCCGCTGGAGTACGCAATTATCGAGTTGTCGCATCAAGATGGGTGAGCGAGCAATGCCAATATCAAATTGCACCAAAGTAGCTGAAGTTGGGGCGCTCGATTTTGGCCGACTGGGCGGACGAGCCACCGAGGGCCGGCTTGGCGGTGGCAGCATGACCGGCGATGGCGGCCCGCAGTTGCCGTGGGAAGTGGAGCGCGAGGTAGCAAGCGCTCACAACGTTGTGCCGGCTGGAGCGCTGAGCTAATTGGCCCGCAGCGGCGCGGCTGCGGCCGTTGCTGGTGGAGAAGTTCACGGTTGGCACGAGCAGCCTGTCAGGCCGCTGATGCACCGGCCGCGTCAGTCCTGGCCCGACGGGGGCTTTGGCTTGCGTGGCGATTCTGACTACTGCCGCCCAGCGGGGCGACCTGAACCGCTGGCGCTAACCCAAGAATGAGTGCGGCGGTCTTGACACCGCTCGCGGCAAGAGACCCAGCACCAGAATCGATCCGCAACGCGTCACGCGCGAATCACCAACAGCGTGCCCTGGCCCCGCTGCCTTGCATGGTTACGACGAGCACAAATGCACGCTGCCTGACACACAACGCAAGTAGGGTGCCCAATGGTCGCAGGCACAATTTGCGCTTTCCGGGCGCCTTGCCCGCGACCGCCGCCCGAGTCTGATCTTGCTTTTTAACTCGTACAGTTTTCTCTTTGTTTTTCTGCCCCTCACTTTGGTGGGCTTTTATCTCCTCGGGCATCACAGTAAAGCTTGGGGTTCGGCTTGGTTGGCTTTGGCCTCGCTGGTGTTTTACGGTTGGTGGGATGTTCATTACATCCCGCTGTTGCTGGGGTCCATCGTTGCCAACTATGTGGTTGGCGGGCACATCGCGCGCAAGGCGGGCACGGCACGCGGCAAACAAGTGTTGGTGGCGGGCGTGGCAATCAATCTGGCACTGTTGGCCTACTACAAATACGCCGACTTTTTTATTGGCAGCGCCAACTCGATGCTGGGCACGCAGTGGCCTGTATTGCACATCGTCTTGCCCATCGGCATCTCCTTTTTCACATTTACTCAGATCGCGTTCTTGGCCGATGCCTATGCGGGCAAGGTCACCGAGTACCGATTTTCCTATTACCTGCTGTTTGTCACCTACTTCCCACACCTCATCGCGGGGCCGGTGCTGCATCACAAAGAAATGATGCCGCAGTTTGACTTGGATCGGGTCTACCGGCCGCAGCTGTCCAACTTCTCCGTGGGCTTGACTATCTTTGCCATCGGCCTGGCCAAAAAGGTGCTGATCGCGGACAACCTGGCCAATTACGCTTCGCCGTTTTTTGCCCACCCTGAGCAGCCGAGCCTATTTGTCGCCTGGGGCGGCACACTGGCCTACACGTTTCAGCTTTATTTCGACTTCTCGGGCTATTCAGACATGGCCATTGGCTTGTCGCGCATGTTTGGTGTGCAGTTGCCCTTGAACTTCAATTCGCCCTACAAGTCACGAAACATCGCCGACTTCTGGCGTCGTTGGCACATGACGCTGTCACGCTTTCTGCGCGACTACCTCTACATACCGTTGGGCGGCAATCGTCACGGGCCGCTACGTCGCCACTTCAACCTGGTTGCCACCATGGTGCTGGGCGGTTTGTGGCATGGCGCGGGTTGGAACTTTGTCGTTTGGGGCGCGCTGCACGGGGCCTATCTCGTGGTCAACCATGCATGGTCCAGCTTCAGCCGTCAGCTGGGGCTGCACTTGCCAGCAGGCCTCGGTCGGGTGCTGGCCGTGGCACTGACCTTTGTGTGTGTGGTGTTTGCCTGGGTCTACTTCCGTGCCACCGACCTGCCCACAGCCAACCGCATTGTGATGGGCATGCTGGGTGCCAACGGTGCGGCGATTCCAGAGGCCATCGCATCACGCCTGGGGGGCCTGGCGGGTGTGCTTCAGGCTGCGGGCATTGGAACTTTTTTGGGCGGGGGCAGTGATTTCATTGAGACCTGGAGCTGGGTGTTGTTGGGCGCCGTGCTGGCCTTCTGGTTTCCAAACACGCAAGAAATCATGCGCCGATTTGAGCCTGCGCTGCCGGATGCAGGCGGTGGCACGCCGGATCTTGTTTCCCGCCTTGTGTGGCGGCCGAGCCGCCTGCACGCCGTGCTCGCGGGCCTGCTGCTGGCGCTGGGTGTGCTGGCGCTGAGCCGTCCCACAGAATTTTTGTACTTCCAATTCTGATGCAAGCCGCCGCACCAATCGCTGGGCAAGTCGTGCATCGCTGGCGTGCTTACCTGGTCCACATGCTGGGCACGGCCCTGGTCACGGTGATGGCCTGCGGCGCAGTCAACCTAGGGCTTGATGCGGCGGGCATTTTTGGCGCGCCAGGCGTGGCGGGCATCAACCGTATCAAGCCCTATCTTGACCATCACCGCGAGCTTTCGCGCTGGCAGGCCGCGCGGCGCGTGTGTGCGCCTGCGGGCATTTTCGGAAATTCGCGCGCGGAGATTGGCTTCGATCCTGAACATCCCGGCTTTGTGGCTCTGGGCGGTGCCTTCAACCACGCCATTCCTGGCACCAGTGTGGCCACTTCCAGCCGACAAATGCACTGGCTTATTGAGGCGGGCTGTGCTCCCCACACCGTGGTGCTGGGTTTGGAGTTCTTTGACTTCCTGGGCGGCACCGCAGTTGATGAATCTAACGCGTTGATAGGTGCGCCCCACATCGACTTGGCGGCTGTGGCCGAGACCTTGCTGTCGCTCAGCGCCTTGCGCGACTCACTGGCCACACTGGCGCTGCAGCGCTCGGCGCATCCGGCCGGCATAACCGAGCGCGGCTTCAACCCACTGCTGAACTACACCGCTGAAGTGCGACAAAGTGGCCACCACGCCTTGTTCAAACAGCGCGCCACCGAGAATCTGAAAAACTGGTCTAACAAACCCAAACGCCTGCACACCAGCACTGGTGACCCTTCTTCAGATCAAGTAGCACTGCAGGTATTTTTGCAACAGGCCGGCGGCTCCGCTACCTCGGTACATATCCTCATTTATCCGTACCACGCGCAAATCCGCTTGATGATTAAGCGTTTGGGCCTCTCGAGTCTGTTCAACGAGTGGAAGTCCTCCGTCGTGGCGACGGCAAAGCGCGCCAGTACCAAACAACTCACCATCCAAGTGTGGGATTTCAGCGGCATAAGCCCACAAACGCTAGAGCTCATACCGGCGGCCGGCGACCGCCAGACACAGTTGCAGCATTACTGGGAAGCGGGCCACTTCAAAAAAGCGCTGGGCGACCAGATGCTCGATCAGGTGCTTGGTGATGGCCACGCGGGCTTTGGCAAAGCGCTGCAGTTGTCGACGCTAGA
Source organism: Rubrivivax sp. (assembly GCA_031379155.1). Taxonomy (GTDB): domain Bacteria; phylum Pseudomonadota; class Gammaproteobacteria; order Burkholderiales; family Burkholderiaceae_C; genus Rubrivivax. The sequence continues at coordinate 3,175 of JANNEX010000756.1, read as the reverse complement.
CGCCTGGCTTGCACAAGACGAGGCACGCGTGCGGGCCCTGGCCAACGAAGAGTCGCCGCTGGTTCTCGAGGTCAATCGGCTCTTCAACAAGCACTGAACACGATGCACCGGAGCGTTCCACTTCGCCCAATCAGGTCAATGCCACTATTTTCACGCCGACTCAGCCCCGCAGCCACTTCTTTGAAGTAGCTGCGTCCGAGCGAGCCTGGGTCAGGCAACGCGAATGATTTGGATCGGGTGATCGACACCGGTGACGCGCATCAGCACCTTGGCTTGCCCAAATTTGGCGTAGGCGAAGCGGTTGTAGTTGTGCATGATGCCGCTTTGTTCGCCGTACGTGGAACTCACATTGTCGAGGCGCTGAACGCTCCAGACATTGCCCGCGATGCCGGTGATTCGGTAGAGTTTGCCGCCGGCCGGGTTGGCTTGGACCCAGATTGTGCCTGTCGAGTGGTCATAGGCCGAGCCCGCACTGCACAGCAGCGCCGCGCGCTGATCATCAAGGTTGGCGGCCACGAAGTCAGCGTGAGAGCCATCGGTCGAAGCCAGTGTGATGGCATCGTGATAGGGGCCCCAGTTGCTGACCCCGGCGTCCATGGCCGCTGCGTAGCGCACACGCTGGCTCTTGCCCGGCGGGGCAAGGCTGACGTATTCACCGCGCTCGGGCATCTTGACCATCAACTTTTGCACACGCTCCACAGTGGAGCCGTCACCCACACCCAGCGTGACGGTGCAAGAACTGCGGGTGCCGCCAATCTCAGCCGACCAGCGCGTGACACTTGGTTTGGTCAAATCGATGACACCGTGCCGTGTGTAGTTGTGCGGGAACACCACCTTGGTGCCGTGAAGATTGTTGGTTTGGTAGCCGCTTTCCCAAACCGCCCCCGGACCGTCGCCATAGGTGGCCCAGTAGGGCACGTCATACCTCCCGTCATCCAGATTGCAGATGGTTACGGGCAGAGGGCACATTAAGCCACCATTGACATTGCCGCCGTATCCCAGCACAGTCATGGTGGAAGGCGGAATGTAGACTAGGCCGTGATAGGTGTGCACGGATCCAGGCCTGCCGTCCTTGAGCGGATGCGCAAAACCTGGATAGCCATATCCGCTGGGATTCCAGGCTTCGAAGACCTTGGTCACGCGGTTGTATTGATGCTCTGCACTTCGCGGTGAGCGACTAACCAGACGCGAACACTGCAACTTCGCCATCGACACTTCATAGATGCCGTTGGAGCACATGTGGCCGTCGCCATGGCCACCCCCTTGCAAGACCAAGCGTTTCCGGGCAGCGTCCCAAGCGGCGCCGCACCAGGGGCCGGTGAGGCTTTCGCGATCATCAGCGCCGCCGGAAGTGGGGTAGTAGGACGTTTCCAAGACCTCGGCCAACCGGCTGGCCACACCACCCACCTCGAACCACTGCATCAGTGGCAGTTGCTCCCACTCGCTGACAAGCACGTTGCCGGTGCCGTCCCGTGCCGGTGTCCACACGGTCTGCAACGGCGCCGAAGGTGGTGCCGGCGGGGGTGCAGGCACTGGCGCCTCGGCCGACGGCGGGGGTGAAGCCGGAGGAGGCGGCGGCGAGGGAGGTGGCGGTGGCGGGCTGGACACCGGGGACACCACGGGTGGCGGAGATTCCGATGCGAAAGAAGCCTCGGCCTTGGTTGACTCAGGCTCGTTCTTGGCCCCGCCGCAGGCACTTGTCAGGCCGGCAAGACTGGCCAAAAAGGTCTTCAGTGCTTGGCGCCGCTCAATTGATTCCATATCCGTCCCAGTGCCTCAGCTTCAGTTCTCGTTTTAACTCGTGCGGTCGCCGTAAGCCGTCAATCCACGCCCGGCGATGAGCGCCCCCATGTCGGGTGCCGCCCCACTGAAGCCGTCGGTGATGCCCGGTATGTTGGCGCCCGCGCCCCGGGCCGATGTGCCCGCGCGCAGAGTCGGCAAAGCCATGGCGGTGTATTGCGCGGTGTAGACCGTCAATGCCAGTGGCGGATCCAGGCAATCGGCGGCCAGCACGATGTCGCCGCTGTGGCGCTGCACGCTGCCCAGGAACAGATTGATCGCCGGCAAACCCGTTCGCGCCGCAGCCAGGCTGGTGAACGACTGGCTGTCGCCATTTTGGTTGGGCCACGAGAACACACCATCGCTGTACCAGCCGTTGTGGTCCACGTCGTAGTAGTCACTGCCGTTGGCGTCGAAGGACAGGATGTTGGCGTTGGGGCTGGTGCCACTCTTGAACACCAGGTTGTTGCGGAAAGCCCAGTTCTTGGCCGGACTCGCGCCCCCGTTGTTGGGCTGATTCCAAATCCACCCACCTGAGCCGCGCCAGATGTTGCCACTCTTGATGATGGTGTTGGCGTACACCAGCATCCCGGAGTTTTCGCTGTTCCACTTGAACGGGCCGCGCCAGGCGTTGATGCTGATGTTGCGGAAACACCAGGTAGGGCCACCATACACCGGGTCGGCGCTGAACAGCGTGCCGCTGTTGCCGATGTAGTTGTCGTAAAAGCTGACGTTGCGCGCCGCGTAGTCGGCTTCCCAGGCGTCGTCGCCCGTGTGCAAAATTTTGTTGCGGTAGTAGTGGATGGCGTGTGAAGCAACGGGGAAGCTGGGCGACACCGCCGACGCGAAGCAATCACCAAAACCGCTCAGTGTGTTGTTCCAGGCGCAATTGCCTTCGCCGGCCAGGCGAACGCCATCGTCATTCCAGGTCCAGTTTGGGTAACTGTTGGAGGCGGCCGGGTTGTCGGTCCAGCTCTTGTCCCAGGTGTTGTTGCCAAGCAGGGTGCAGTCATACAACAGCCAGCCATCGACGCGGCCGTAGGTCACCACTCCCCGGTCCACACCCAACATCGACACCCTGCGGATGGTCAGATTGGTCGGCACCAACGTTAAGCCGGTGATGGCCTGGGAGATGCCAGCGGAAAACGACGAGTCGCTCAGGCCGTGATCGACACCGTCGCCCTGCAAGGTGAGGTCTTCGATGACCACATGCGCCACGTTGCGGGTGGTGATGATGCCGCTGTAGGCGTTGACATTGAGGTTGCGGATGACCGTGCCCGTGCGTGACGTGCCACGGATGTAGATCGGTGCAGCCTCAGTGCCACGCACGTTCAGCACCAGGCTGGTGATGTCGTAGGTGCCGTTGGCCAGCACCAGCACGTCGCCCGCCACCAGC
>JANNEX010000722.1:0-4137 GCA_031379155.1 Rubrivivax sp. | reverse complement strand
TCCTGAGCCCGGTAAAGCTGTTCTTGGGGAGGGCGCCGCAGCACGGCGCCCCTTTACACTGCGGCACCTGTTCTGTGGAGTGATGTTGATGCCCGCGTACAAACGCATCTTGCTCAAGCTGTCGGGCGAAGCCCTGATGGGCGACGACGCTTATGGCATCAACCGCGCCACCATCGTGCGCATGGTGCGGGAGGTACAAGACGTCACCAAGCTGGGCTGCGAAGTGGCCGTGGTGATTGGCGGCGGCAACATCTTTCGCGGCATGGCCGGTGGCGCCGTGGGCATGGACCGCGCCACCGCCGACTACATGGGCATGTTGGCCACGGTGATGAACGCGCTGGCCCTGGCCGACACCATGCGCCAAGAAGGCATGACGGCGCGTGTCATGTCTGCGATCAGCATCGACCAGGTGGTGGAGCCCTATGTGCGCCCCAAGGCTTTGCAGTACCTGGAAGAAGGCAAGGTCGTGGTCTTTGGTGGCGGCACCGGCAACCCCTTTTTCACCACCGACACGGCAGCGGCTTTGCGCGGTGCCGAAATCGGCGCGCAAGTGGTGCTCAAGGCCACCAAGGTCGACGGTGTCTACACGGCAGACCCGATGAAAGACCCCACCGCCACGCGCTACACCAGCATCAGCTTTGACGAAGCCATTGCCAAGAATTTGCAGGTCATGGACGCGACCGCATTTGCGCTGTGCCGTGACCAAAAACTGCCCATCAAGGTGTTCAGCATCTTCAAGCCCGGCGCGCTGCAGCGTGTGGTGCGCGGTGAAGACGAAGGCACCTTGGTGCACGTCTAAGGAAATGCCATGCCCGAGCTGACCATTGCTGACATCAAAAAGACGGCCGAACAGAAAATGGCCAAGTCGGTGGACGCCTTCAAGAACGAATTGCACAAGATTCGCACTGGCCGCGCCCACCCCGGCTTGCTGGACCAGGTGCAGGTGGACTATTACGGCTCCATGGTGCCCATCAGCCAGGTCGCCAACGTCTCGCTCATGGACGCGCGCACGATCAGCGTGCAGCCCTGGGAAAAGGGCATGGGCGCGAAGATTGAAAAAGCCATCCGCGAATCTGACCTGGGCTTGAACCCGGCCGCACAAGGCGACTTGCTGCGCGTACCCATGCCGGCCCTGACTGAAGAGCGGCGCAAAGAGCTCACCAAGATCGTGCGACATGCGGGTGAAGAGGCCAAGATCGCCACGCGCAGCGTGCGCCGTGAGGCCAATGAACATTTGAAGAAGTTGCTCAAGGACAAAACCGTCAGCGAAGACGATGAACGCCGCGCGCAAGACGAGGTGCAACGCCTGACCGACCGCACCATTGCCGAACTTGACCGTCTGGTGCAGGGCAAAGAAGCCGAGGTGATGGCGGTTTGACCCGCCATCTGCTCTTGCTGCACGGCGCGCCCCTCTGATGTCTGTCTTTTCACTCGCGGCCAACGAGCCGGCGGCCGACACCCAAGCCAGCCAGGTGCCGAACCAAGTGCCGCGCCACGTGGCCGTGGTCATGGACGGCAATGGCCGCTGGGCGCGCAAACGTTTCATGCCGCGCTTTTTCGGCCACAAGCAGGGCATGGACGCGCTAGTGCGTTCGGTCAACAGCTTTGCCGACCGCGGCGTGCAGTACCTGACTGTGTTTGCGTTTTCGTCCGAGAACTGGAAGCGCCCCAGTGAAGAGGTCTCAGGCCTGATGAGCCTGGTGCTGGTGGGTGTGGCCAAGTACCTGGGCAAGATGGCCGGCGACGGCGTGCGCATCCGCATCATTGGCGACCGCGATGCGGTGTCCGACAAACTGCGCAAAGCCTGGGCACACGCCGAAGAAAGCACCCAGCACAACACGCGCATCACGCTGTCGGTGGCCTTCAACTACGGCGGACGCTGGGACGTGGTGCAAGCCTGCCGCGACGCCATTAAACAAGGCCTGAAGCCTGAACAGGTGGACGAGGCTTGGCTGTCCAGCCGCATGGCGCTGGCCTTTGCGCCCGACCCTGATCTGTTCATCCGCACTGGCGGTGAAATGCGCATCAGCAACTTTTTGCTGTGGCAAACCGCCTACTCAGAATTCTTCTTCACCGAGTGCCTGTGGCCCGACTTTGGTGAAGCCGACATTGACGCGGCCTTGGCCGCCTACGCGCAACGCGACCGCCGCTTCGGGGGCATACAGCCCCCCAGCGTGCTGCCGCAAGCGCAGTAAGCAGCCATGCTGCGCCAGCGCATCATCACCGCGCTTGTGCTTGTCGGCCTGCTGCTGGGCGCGTTGACGGTCAATGCCCACTGGCCTTTTGCGGTGCTGACACTGGCGCTGATTGCCGCCGCCGGTTGGGAATGGGCGCGCCTGAACCAGGCCGGCGAAACACTGTCGTTGACCATGGGCGCCGCACTGGCCGCAGCAGGCGCGTTGGCGCTGTGGGGCGGCTGGGACCAACACGCGCCGCCGTTGGTGTGGTGGCTGGCTGCGGTGGTGTGGGTGCTGGCCGGTGCACTGGCACTGCGCAGAGGGCCGCCCGCCTGGCCCCTGCTGCCCCAGGCGGCACGCTGGCTGCTGGGCCTGGTGGTGCTGTGGGCCGCGTGGCTGGCCATTGCGCATGCGCGCGTCGTCGGCATCAACTTCATGCTGTCGGTGTTCTGCCTGGTGTGGATGGCCGACGTGGCAGCCTACTTTGGCGGCCGCGCCTGGGGCAAGCGCAAGCTGGCGCCGTCCATCAGCCCGGGAAAGAGTTGGGAAGGTGTGTGGTCGGGCATGGCCGGTGTGCTGCTGCTGGCGCTGCTGTGGATGTGGATAGACACGCGCTTTGCGGTTGACGGGCCCAGCCTCTACACACGGCTGCACCAAGGCCTGGGCGCGTTTGGCATGGCCGCCGCGCTGCTGGCCTTGTGCGGCCTGAGCGTGCTGGGCGACCTGATGGAATCGCTGGTCAAACGTGCTGCCGGCGCCAAGGACAGCAGCCGTCTTTTGCCCGGCCACGGTGGTGTGCTGGACCGCGTGGATGCGCTGCTGCCCGTCGTGCCCGCAGCGCTGGCTTTTGTGAATTTGGTGAGCCTGGTGGGTGCAGGGTGAGCGCGCGCCAACGCCTGGTCATCCTGGGCTCCACCGGCTCGGTGGGCGCCAGCACGCTGGAGGTGGTGGCGCGCCATCCTGAGCGTTTTGAAGTCGTGGGTCTGAGCGCCTTTCGCCATGTTGACCTGCTGCTGGAACAGTGCCGCGCCTTCAAACCACGTGTGGCCGTGCTGCCCACCGAACAGCGTGCGGCTGAACTGCGCGCCTTGCTCGCAGCTCAAGGCCTAACGACTGAAGTGAGGGTGGGCGCAGCAGCCTTGGAAGAGCTGGCTTCGGCCAGCGAAGTCGATACCGTCATGGCCTCCATCGTCGGCGCCGCTGGCTTGCCGGCTTGCATGGCCGCCGCCAAGGCCGGCAAGCGGCTGCTGCTGGCCAACAAGGAAGCGCTGGTGGTGGGCGGGGGCCTCTTCATGCAGGCGGTGGCGCAAGGCGGCGCCACGCTGCTGCCCATCGACAGTGAACACTCGGCCATCTTTCAGTGCCTGCCCGAAGACCGCAGCACCTGGGCCAGCCGCATCGACCACATCGTGCTCACCGCCAGCGGCGGCCCTTTCCGCGAGCGCCATCACGACACGCTGCATGGCGTGACACCGGCACAAGCCGTGGCCCACCCCAACTGGGTCATGGGTGCGAAGATTTCGGTCGACTCGGCGACCATGATGAACAAGGCGCTGGAAGTCATTGAAGCGCGCTGGTTGTTTGACCTGGCGCCTGAGAACATCCGCGTCGTCATCCACCCGCAAAGCATCATCCACTCGATGGTGGTGTGCCGTGACGGCTCGGTGCTGGCACAGCTGGGCACGCCCGACATGAAGGTGCCGATTGCCTACGGCCTGGCCTTTCCTGAGCGCATTGAGTCGGGCGCACCGCGCCTTGATTTCACGGCGATGCAAGACCTGAGCTTCAACGCCCCCGACGCGCAACGCTTCCCGGGCCTCTACCTGGCCTGGGACGCTTTGCGTGCACCGGCCGGCACCACGGCCATCCTGAATGCCGCCAATGAAGAAGCGGTGGCCGCCTTCCTGGGTGGCCACATCAACTTCACCGACATCCACCGCGTCAACGCGCTCACGCTGGA
>JANNEX010000718.1:0-1557 GCA_031379155.1 Rubrivivax sp. | reverse complement strand
CTGCTGGCGCGCGGTGATGTGGCGCTGGGCTTTCAGCAGCTCAGCGAGCTGATGAACGTGGACGGCGTCGCCGTCATCGGCGTGCTGCCGCCGGCCATCAGCTTCATCACCACCTTCTCGGCGGCGGTGTGCCGTACCTGCACGCAGGTGCAGGCCGTGCAGTCGCTGCTGAGCTACCTGACATCCCCGCAATCCGAGGCCATCAAGTTGCGCCACGGCATGAGCGCTGCTTGAACACCGCATGTTTTCACCCAGGACCGACACATGATCATCGACTGCCACGGCCACTACACCACCGCGCCCAAGAGCCTGGAAGCCTGGCGCAACGCACAAATCGCCGGCATCAAAAACCCGTCTGCCATGCCGCGCGTGGCCGACCTGAAAATCAGCGACGACGAATTGCGCGACAGCATCGTCAGCAACCAGTTGCGCCTGATGCAAGAGCGCGGCAGCGACCTCACCATCTTCAGCCCACGCGCCAGTTTCATGGCCCACCACATTGGTGACTTTGAAGTCAGCGCCGCCTGGTCGGCCATCTGCAATGAGCTGTGCTACCGGGTGAGCCAACTTTTCCCCGAGCACTTCATCCCCGCCGCCATGCTGCCGCAAAGCCCCGGCGTCGACCCGGCCAGCTGCATTCCTGAACTGGTGAAGTGTGTCGAACAATTCGGCAACGTCGGCATCAACCTCAACCCCGACCCCAGCGGCGGCCACTGGACCAGCCCGCCGCTGACTGACCGCCACTGGTACCCCATCTTTGAGAAGATGGTGGAGTACGACATCCCCGCCATGATCCACGTCAGCAGCAGCTGCAACGCCTGCTTTCACGCCACCGGCGCGCACTACATCAACGCCGACACCACCGCCTTCATGCAGTGTCTGCAAGGCGATTTGTTCAAAGACTTCCCGACGCTGCGCTTCGTCATCCCGCACGGCGGCGGCGCCGTGCCCTACCACTGGGGCCGCTACCGGGGCCTGGCGCAAGAGTTGAAAAAGCCGCTGCTGTCCGAGCACCTGATGAAGAACATCTTCTTCGACACCTGCGTCTACCACCAGCCGGGCATCGACTTGCTGAGCAAGGTGATTGCTGTCGACAACATCCTGTTCGCCAGCGAGATGATCGGCGCCGTCAAAGGCATAGACCCAGAAACTGGCCACTACTTTGACGACACCAAGCGCTACATCGAAGCCAGCACCATCCTCGTGGGCAGCGACCGCCACAAGGTCTATGAAGGCAACGCGCGCCGCGTCTACCCCAGGCTGGACGCAGCGCTGAAAAAGAAAGGGCTTTGATATGTTTGAGTTGGGCGTGGTCAAACGCAATATCGTGCGCGCGCAGCGCAACGCTGCCGATCAACTGTCACGTTATGGTTCTGCCACCGTGCACGAAGCCATGGGCCGTGTCGGCTTGATGAAGCCTTACATGCGGCCCATCTTCCCCGGTGCGCGCATCTCGGGCACGGCAGTCACTGTGCTCATGCACCCGGGCGACAACTGGATGATGCATGTCGTGGCCGAGCAAATCCAGGCCGGCGACATCGTGGTGGCGGCCATTAC
>JANNEX010000715.1:0-2189 GCA_031379155.1 Rubrivivax sp. | reverse complement strand
CCGGTCTTGCGGTCGCGGCCTTCGAAGGCGTTGTCCGCCGTGGGTTTCCACACGGTCGTCATGTCCAGCAGGTTGACGAAGAAGTCGTTGCTCAGCTGGCCTGGGCGTTGCGTCAGCACACCGTCTCTTGAGCCGCCAACGTTGGCGCCCAGCACCCGCAGGCCAGCCACCAGCACGGTCATTTGCGGCGCACTCAGCGTCAACAACTGCGCCTTGTCCAGCAGCATCGCTTCTGGTGAGACGCTGAACGCGGCCTGGCGATAGTTGCGAAAACCGTCAGCTTGCGGCTCCAGCACGGCGAAGGAATCCGCGTCGGTTTGCGCCGCGCTGGCGTCGGTGCGCCCCGGCGTAAAGGGCACAGCCACGGCATGACCCGCGGCCTTCGCCGCCGCTTCCACGGCGGCGTTGCCGGCCAGCACGATCAGGTCGGCCAGCGAGACCTTCTTGCCGCCGCTTTGTTTGCCGTTGAAGCTGCCCTGTATGCCTTCCAGCACCGCCAGCACCTTGGCCAGTTGCGCCGGCTGGTTGACGGCCCAGTCTTTCTGCGGCGCCAGGCGGATGCGCGCGCCATTGGCGCCGCCGCGCTTGTCGCTGCCACGGAAGGTCGACGCCGAGGCCCAGGCGGTGCCCACCAACTCAGCGACTGACAGGCCGCTGGCCAGCACGCGCGCCTTCAGCTCAGTGGCGTCGGCGGCGTTGATCAACGCGTGGTCCACGGCGGGCAGCGGGTCTTGCCAGATCAGGTCTTCGGCTGGCACTTCAGGGCCCAGGTACAGACACTTGGGCCCCATGTCGCGGTGTGTCAGCTTGAACCAGGCACGCGCGTAAGCGTCGGCAAACTCTTTCGGATGCGCCAAGAAGTGGCGCGAGATTTTTTCGTAAGCCGGGTCCATGCGCAGCGACATGTCGGCCGTGGTCATCATGGGCGCGTGCTTTTTGCTCGGGTCGTGCGCGTCGGGGATCATGTCCTCGTCAGCCACGTCCTTGGCCCGCCACTGGTGCGCGCCCGCTGGGCTCTTGACCAGTTCCCACTCGTACTTGAACAGCACCTTGAAGTAGCCCATGTCCCAGGTGGTGGGGTTGGGTTTCCAGGCGCCTTCAATGCCGCTGGTGATGGTGTGCGCACCTTTGCCGCTGCCCAGTTGGTTGATCCAGCCAAAGCCCATGTGTTCGATGGCGGCGGCCTCGGGTTCGACGCCCACCAGGGCCGCGTCACCCGCGCCATGGGCCTTGCCAAAGGTGTGGCCGCCGGCCACCAGGGCCACGGTTTCTTCGTCGTTCATGGCCATGCGCGCAAAGGTCTCGCGCACATCGCGGCCCGAGGCCACCGGGTCGGGGTTGCCGTCCGGGCCCTGCGGGTTGACGTAGATCAAGCCCATTTGCACGGCGGCCAACGGGGTTTGCAACTCGCGCTCGCCACGGTAGCGGCTGTTCGCTTTGTCGCTGGTGGCCAGCCACTCTTTTTCAGCGCCCCAGTAGATGTCTTCTTCGGGCGCCCAGATGTCGGCGCGGCCACCGCCAAAGCCGAAGGTCTTGAAGCCCATGGTCTCCATGGCCACGTTGCCGGCCAGGATCATCAGGTCGGCCCAAGACAGCGCGTTGCCGTAGCTTTGCTTGATGGGCCACAGCAGGCGGCGCGCCTTGTCCAGGTTGCCGTTGTCGGGCCAGCTGTTAAGCGGTGCAAAACGCTGGTTGCCGCTGCCTGCACCACTGCGGCCGTCTGCGGTGCGGTAGGTGCCGGCGCTGTGCCAGGCCATGCGGATGAAGAGGCCGCCGTAGTGGCCCCAGTCGGCCGGCCACCAGTCTTGCGAGGCTGTCATCAAAGCAGCCAGGTCTTTTTTGAGGGCCGCGTAGTCGAGTTTGTTGAAGGCTTTGGCGTAGTCAAAGTCGGCGTCCATAGGGCTGGACACGGCGGCGTGCTGGTGCAAGATGGCCAGGTTCAGCTGGTGGGGCCACCAGTCGGCATTGGATTGCGCACCTTGCGTGGCGCGCGCACCGGCGGTGTGAAAGGGGCATTGGGCTTCGCTGCTCATCGTCGTCTCCTGGGCTGCATGATTGCGAGAACGATAGTTTTCAGCAAATACCCGTGGCGTGCCATTTTGGTTTTTCTATGGTCAGATTAGTCGCTGCGGCTGCCTCTGCCGCGCGCGCCAGGGCCGGCCGTGTCAACCGCCGCTGAGCGCCAGCAC
>JANNEX010000828.1:0-3190 GCA_031379155.1 Rubrivivax sp. | reverse complement strand
CAGGGCCGCACGTTCGCGCTGCACCCGCTGTTGGGCGCGATTCAAACGCTGTTCGACACCGACAAGCGGCTGGCCATCGTGCCCAACATCGGGCCACTGATCCAGCCCACAACCAAGGCGCAGTACGCGCTGAGCACCTGGCCCAGACCCGCGCGGCTGTTTTCGCACAATGACCAGCAAAACACCTGGCAGGCGTTGGGGCCTGAAGGGGCCACGCGCGGCTGGGCTGGCCTGATGGGCGACCTGGTGGCCAGCCAGAACACGCGTCCCGTTTTCACGGCCGTGTCGGCAACAGGCAATTCGGTGTGGCTGGCCGGCAATGTGGTGCAGCAGTACCAGGTCAACAGCACGGGTGCCATTCCGCTGGGTGTGAACAGCGCCGGCCAGGTCTTCGGCTCGCTGGACGTGGGCGCCGTGCTGCAGCGCCTGGCCACCACCACACGCACGACGCATCCCTTCGATGCCGACGTGGCAGCCGTGGCACGGCGCTCGATCGACGCCGAACAAATCCTGCGCACCGCGTTGCGCCCGGCCAGCGACGCCGCCTTCGGCACACCGCCGGCGGCAGGCACCAACTACAACGCCGCCAACGACCCCAGGCTGCGCTACGTGAACCCCTTGGCGGCAGTGGCTGGCACCACGGCGGCCAACACGCTGGCGCAGCAGTTCCAGGTGGTGGCACGCATGATCGACGGCGGCTTGAGGGGCACCACGGGCGCCACGCGCCAGGTGTTTTTCGTCAGCGTCGGCGGCTTTGACACGCATGACCTGCAAAACCGCAACCAGGCCGACTTGATGGCACGCGTGGCGCAGGCCATGCAGTACTTTGACATCACGTTAGGAAACTTGAACGCGCGCGACAAGGTCACCACCTTCACCGCCAGTGACTTTGGCCGCACCTTCACCAGCAACGGCGACGGCACCGACCACGGCTGGGGCTCGAACCACTTTGTCATGGGTGGGGCGGTGAACGGCGGCGACCTGTACGGCCGCGTGGCCACGCTGGGGCCGAAGAACACCAACAACAACAACTTCGACAGCAGCCCCGACCAGTTGGGCAATGGCTCGCTGCTGCCCGAGATTTCCGTCGACCAACTGGGCAACACACTGGGGCGCTGGTTCGGGCTGTCGGACAGCGACTTGCTGGGCATCTTCCCCAACCTGGCCAATTTTGACCTCAGCAAACGTGATCTAGGATTCTTCAGGCCGGTCTGACATGAGCCAGCCTCGACGCTTCTTTTTTTGCAGTTTGGTTGGCGTGTGGTGCAATGGCTCCAGATCCCAGCTAGCGAAATCACCGGGCCTAACCTTCCAGGAAACAGCATGACTCTGAAAGCCTGCTTTGCCATCGTCGCTTCGGGTTTGCTGCTGGCAGCCAGCCAGGCCAGCGCCGTCACGCTGACCTTCGAAAACCTGGCTGCGGGCACCGTGCTGTCGAACCAATACGCCGCGCTGGGCGCCACCTTCTCGGCCAATGCCTTCAGTGGTCCCGGCACCTCGTCCAGCGGTAAGGCCTGGGCCACCAACACCGACATGACCATTGTCTCCAGCACGGGTGCTGACGCCGGCGGCCTGGAGGTACCGGCCCTGGTCAGCGGCAACATCCTGCACAGCTTCACCAACTGGATAACTGAAAACGGCGACCCCAGCTTCAAGATCAGCTTCGCAGGCTCGGCCACGGGCTTCAGCGCCACCTTTGCTGGCGTGAGCGTGAGCGCCGACGTGTCACTCTTTGCCTACAACGGCACCACGCTCATCGGCACCGTCTCGGGCACCAGCGCCAGCCCCGGGCAGTTCGTGCTGAGTTACGCCGGCCCGGTGACGAGCGTAGTGATCCGTCCCGGTTCGTTCATCGACTGGGTGGGTGTCGACAACATCACCTACACCTTGGCGCCAATTCCGGAACCCGGCACCGCCGCCCTGATGGGCCTTGGCCTGGCGCTGCTGGTGTTCAAGCGCCGCCAGCAGGCCTGAGCGGTGCGAGCAGTTTTGCCGGGCCCCATGCGGACGTGAAAAAGCCCCCAAGTCTGACGACCTGGAGGCTCGTTCACAAACGGTCCCTTGCGGAACCTTGGATGGTGGAGCCGGGGGGAATCGAACCCCCGTCCGCTGGCCATCGTCAGGCAGATCTACATGCTTAGCTGGCTGATTTGGTTTTAAGGCCCGAGGTCGCGCAGCAGCACGCTACCCCTGGCCCGATTCACTTGATTTGATCCCGTGCTGAATGACGCAACCCGGGACGAGCCCATGTGTATGACCTCGCAGCCTTCAGGTTTTACCCCTCAGGCCCAGCCCATCGGCCAACTGTTGCGAGGCTCACCGGTATTAAGCGGCGAGAGCGTACGTTTGATCGTTCGCAGTTACTTTGTTTCCAGTGGATTAACGAGCGAACTGGTGCTCGGCATGCCCTGTTCCAACTCCGCACCCGCGTCGAAGCCAGGTCGGCCCCTGGTGAGCGGTAGTTTAGGCCATCCAGAGCCATTGCAAGAGTTCTTCGGGGCGCTCGATCACGGCGTCGGCATTCCAGGCCTCGATCGGTTCGCTCTGGCCGAGGTAGCCCCAGGCAGCGGCCACGGTGCGCATGCCGGCGGCCCGGCCGGCCTGCATGTCGCGCAGGTCGTCGCCCACATAGACGCAGGTTTCCGGCGCCACGCCGAGGCGCTTCGCGGCTTCGAGCAAAGGGGCCGGGTGCGGCTTGGCATGCGGCGTGGTGTCGCCGCTGATCAGCACTTCGGCGCGCGCCTCCAACCCGAGGCCGCGCACCACCGGCACGGCGTAGCGCGAAGCCTTGTTGGTGACGATGCCCCAACGCAGCGGATGCGCATCGAGCGCCGCCAGCACCGGCAGCATCTCGGCGAAGACGTGGCTCTCGCGCGTCAGGCGCGCTTCGTAGCGGGCCAGGAACTCGTCGCGCAGCGCTTCGTACTCTGGGCTGTCGGGCGCCACCTGCAACGCGATGCCGACCATGCCGCGCGCACCGCTGCCGACCATCGGGCGGAAGCGTTCCATCGGCAGGGCGGGCAAGCCGCGGTGAAGGCGCATGTCGGTGCCGGCGCCGGCCAGGTCGGGCGCGCTGTCGACGAGGGTGCCATCCAGGTCGACCAGTACGGCGCCCGGCATGGCTCCCGGCCACCGCGTCATGCCGGGCGGCGGCACGCGAACAGGTAGTTGACGCTGGTGTCGGCGGACA
>JANNEX010000702.1:0-6318 GCA_031379155.1 Rubrivivax sp. | reverse complement strand
TGTGGCATGTGTGCAGCGGCATCACCGACAGCGGCGCTGGTGGCGGTGAAACAAGCCGCGCGCGCCTGACCTGGTGGCCTGACGATGCGCCCATGCGTGCCAACCATGTGGCGCTGTGTGAGGTCTACCGCCAGGCCGACTACGGCCGCGCTGAATTTGTCATTGAAGCCCACGTTGCGCTGGGCCAGGCGCACGCTTTTGCCCACGTGCACTGGACACTGCAGCGCCGTGACGGCAGCCTTTTGCAGCAGTTCCACACCGGCTATCAGTTGATGTGCACGGCACAAGGCCCGCGTGTGCTGCTGGCGGTGGCGCACCAGGAAAACCTGTCGACCATGCAAGCTGGGGCGCACTGATGCCATCGATGCGCCTCGTCTTGCGGCGTGTGGCTTTGGGCAGCGGCGCACTGCTGGGCCTTGTGCTGCTGGTGCTGCTGGCCTGGGTGGCCAGCAACTGGGTTGACGACGCACCGGTGCCTACGCCGCCGCAATTGTTATTGGGGCCGCCCAAAGCCGGGTCACCGTTGTTCTTTGCCATCCAGGGCATGCTGGCGCCACCGGGCCAACAGCCCGAAGCCGCAGGCCGTGCGCAGTGGCAGCAGCCCACGGCGCTGGGCGCAGCAGGGCCCGTGGCAGCAGAACCTGCAGCATCAGCGACCACGGGCGCTGCCAGGCTGCCTGCACTCAGTGGCGAGCCACTGAGCTGCCGCCACCCCGAAGATTGCCCACGCAAGCTGGCCGCCGCCAGCGCGCAAATCGTCAACCAACTGCAAGCGCATGTGCTGCTGGGCGAACGCTGCGTGGCCGCGCTTGTTGATCCGCGCTACGAAGAAGCGCTGCCACTGAAGTTGACCGCCAGCACACCACTGCCGGCCTACCAGGGTGCCACCAGTTGCGCCCACTGGTTCAAGGGTCAGGCGCTGGTGGCGGCTGCGGCAGGGGACCGCGCCAACACCTTGCTGCGCTTGCAGCAGGGCCGCCGCCTGGCTGACTCGTTGCTGGGCGGCAGCCACACACTCATCAGCAAAATGATTGCCGTGGCGCTGACGGACCAGCGGCTGGACGCGGTGGCGGCCGTGGCCTTGCTGCATCCCGAATGGACGCCAGAGCTGTTGCCGTTGACCGCTGCGCTGCCTGCGGGTGCACTGGACGCCACGGGTTGGATCAAGACCGAAGCGGCGTTTGTGCGCGGCACCATCGAAGAACTGTCCAAGCAGTGCGATGGCCACGCCGCCAGCTTTGCCAGCATCATGGACAGCGGCTGGGGACTTGGCGATATGCTGATGTGCAGAACCGGCGTTGGCCTGCTGCCCAATGCCACGGTGCAGGCGGTCGACCGCGAATGGCTGGAGCGTTGGACTTTCGCCCAGCAGGGCCTGGACACGTTGCTGGACCAAAGCATCGCCCAGGCCGCCCAGGCCGCCCGACAGCCCTCGGGCAATTCTGGCTATTGCTGGCGCAATTCTTTTGGGGCTCTGCTGGCCGAATCGCCGCTTTGGATTTTTGGCTCCCACATCGCACGCCAAGCCGATGTCGAGACGCACCGCCAACTGCTGGCCTTGGCCTTGGCAGCGCAAGCGCAGAAGCTGCCCTTGGCCCAGCGTATAACCTGGCTCGACCAGCAAGGCCTAACGCCACGTGTGCGTGCACGTCTGTCGTGGTCGAACAGCGGCACTGAACTCATCGCCAAGCCCTGGATGGCCGAATTCCCCGGCACCGACCCACGCCGCGCCGACATGCGCCTGGCCGTGGCCGTGCCCTGATGATCTGAAACATAACCCCAGAAAAGACCGCCATGCTGCTCAGTGAAGACCACATCGCCGTGCAAGACGCCGTGCGCAGCTTCGTGCAGGCTGAAGTCGCGCCGCACGCCGCGGCCTGGGACAAGAGCCACCACTTCCCTGCCGCTCAACTCAAAGGTTTGGCGGCGCTGGGCTGCTGCGGCGTGGCGGTGCCCGAAGCCTGGGGCGGCGCGGGGCTGGACTATCTGGCTTTGTCGCTGATCCTGGAAGAAGTGGCGGCGGGTTGTGGCGCCACCAGCACCGTCATCAGTGTCAACAACTGCCCCGTGTGTTCCATCCTCATGGCTTACGGCAATGACGACCAGAAAGAGCGCTTCCTCAAGCCGCTGGCGCGTGGCGACATGCTGGGCGCTTTCTGTCTGACCGAGCCGCATGTGGGCAGCGAAGCCGGGGGCTTGAAGACGACCGCAGTGCGCGATGGCAACGACTACGTGCTCAACGGCGTCAAGCAGTTCATCACCAGCGGCAAAAACGGCGACGTGGCCATCGTCATGGCGGTGACTGACAAGGCCGCCGGCAAGAAGGGCATCAGCGCTTTCATCGTGCCCACCCAGACGCCCGGCTACACGGTGGCGCGCATCGAAGACAAGCTGGGCCAGCACGCCAGCGACACCGCGCAAATCCTGTTCGAGAACTGCCGTGTGGCGGCCGCCAACTTGCTGGCCGACGAAGGCATGGGGTTGAAGATTGCGCTGTCAGGCTTGGAAGGCGGCCGCATCGGCATTGCCAGTCAGGCCGTGGGCATGGCACGCGCGGCCTTTGAAGCTGCGCTGGCCTACAGCAAAGAGCGCACGAGTTTTGGTCAGCCCATCTTCCAGCACCAGGCGGTGCAGTTCAAGCTGGCCGACATGGCCACGCAAATTGAAGTGGCGCGCCAGATGATTCACCACGCTGCTGCGCTCAAAGACGCCGGCCGGCCTTGCCTGAAAGAAGCCGCCATGGCCAAGCTGTTTGCCAGCGAGATGGCCGAGCGCGTGTGCAGCGACGCCATTCAGGTGCACGGCGGCTACGGCTACGTCAGCGACTTCCCGGTCGAGCGCATTTACCGCGACGTGCGTGTGTGCCAGATCTACGAAGGCACGTCCGAAGTGCAGAAGATCCTCATCGGCCGCGCTCTGGCTTGAAGCCTGGAGGCTGAGGCATGCGTCACGCTTCCTTCGCCCAGGGGATACCTTGGTGTCATGTTCAGTCGGGCGGGCTGGCGGCGTAATGCAGGCAACGGCACACACCGTCAATGCGCCCTAGACCGGAGGAAGATCATGCAAACCACCACCACCAGCACCACGCCCACCCCCACCCGCTCACAACGCCTGGCCGCCCTGGGCCACACGCTGATGGAGCGCTTGGAGACGCCGCTGTTTGTGACCGACGCCGACGGCGCCGTGCTCGAAGCCAACCCCGCCGCCACGCGCCGCATTGAACGCCGCGAAGGCCTGTGGCTGGACGCTGGGGGCCGCCTGGCGCTGCGCCAAGCCGGGCGCTGGGTGCCACTGTCGTTTTGGCAAGGCGCGCTGGCGGCGGGCCAAGAGTTGACGCTGCCGCTGGAAGCCGAAGGCAGCGTGCCCTTGCAGATCACGCTGCGCGGCATGGCGCACGGCGACGGCATCCCGGGCAGTTTTGGCTGGGTGCTGGCCACCATCGAGCGTGTCACGCTGACACGCACCGACG
Organism: Rubrivivax sp.; assembly: GCA_031379155.1. Classification (GTDB taxonomy): domain Bacteria; phylum Pseudomonadota; class Gammaproteobacteria; order Burkholderiales; family Burkholderiaceae_C; genus Rubrivivax. The sequence continues at coordinate 2,849 of JANNEX010000702.1, read as the reverse complement.
CCATGCGCCGCCGCTTCCGTTTCACGCGCACCCAAGCGCGCCTGGCCGAGATGCTGTGCGAAGGCATGCGCCCCACCCACGCTGCGGCCATGCTGGGCGTGAAGATCTCCACTGTGCGCACGCATGTGGGCCAGATGTACGAAAAGACCGGCACCCACAGCCAGGCGCAGCTGGTGGCTTTGCTGCACCAGGGTTGACCTGACAGGGTTGAGTTGAGCTACGGCGGCGTGAAGCCGTCGGTCAGCGTGTGCAAGAAGGCCAAGACGTCTTGCACGTCTTGCGCTGACAGCCGCGCCGGTGCGCCTGGCCTTTGTGCAAACGGCGCTTGTTGCGTCACGTTGCCTCGGTAAGCGGCCGGCAGGTCGTTGAACTTGATGGCCACGCCGTTGTCCACGGGGTACCAGCGCGCCGGGTCGCTGTCGCGCGTGGCGTAAAAGGCCACTGCATCTTCCAGTGTGGCGATAGCGCCGTTGTGGAAGTAGGGCGCCGTGAGCGCCGCGTTGCGCAAGGTGGGCACCTTGAACTGGCCGCACAGCTCGGTGCGGTTGGCCAGGTCGGTGCGCGTAGGGCCGCACAAACCCATGTCGAAAAAAGCCGGGTCGGCGGTGGCGGCGCTGCGGTTGCGCGGCACACCCAACGCGAAGTAGCCGAAGTTGGTGAAGACCGCGCGTGTTTGGCCCGCTGCTTGACCCGCTGTTTGGCCGGGTGTTTGTCCAGTGGGTGGCGTGCTGCTGTGGCACGAAGCGCAGTTGCCACGCTGGGCGTCGTTGAAGACGGCCAGGCCGCGCGCTTCTTGTGCGCTGAAGCTGGCGCGGCCGTCAGTTACTGCGTCGAACTTGCTGGTGTAGGGCTGGTAGTCGGTGTCGCCGGCCTGGTAGTCGGCCAACGCTTGTTGCACGGCTTGCAGCACTTGCGCGTCGCTGGCGTTGGCGGCCAAGCCGTAGGCAAATTGCAGTTCTGCAAAGTAGCCCAGCGCACGTGCGCGTTGGACCACGGCCGCTTCGTTGGCGTTGGCCATTTCGTTGGCGGCCAGAAGCGGCGCCAGGGCTTGTGCGGCGCGGCTGTTGGCGCGGCCGTCCCAGGTGAAACCGCCTTCGGCGCGGCCTTGTGCGTCGAAGCGGAAAGCGCCGTTGTCGTTCAGGTAGTTCAGCGTGGCTGAACTGCGCTGACCCTGCTGGTCAAGGCGCGCGCCGCCCAAAGGCAGGAAGACGCTGATCGCATCGGCGTGGCCACGTTCCTCCACGTGGCAGGTGGCGCAGGCCAGGTTGCCAGCGGCCGACAGCCGCACTTCATGGAAGAGCCTGTCGCCTACCGCCACTTTGTCGGCCTGCGTGGGCAAGGGCGTGGGTGCGGCTAGCGCCAGTGCGCTGGCTGTGCCTGTGCTGGATGTGGCGCTGCTGCCGCCACCACCGCCGCAGGCCGCAAGTGCAGCGCCGATGGCCAGGACACAAAGCCGTGCAGGATGGGTCAAGCTTGGCATGGGGCGGGGCCGGTGGCTGAGGTGGCTGCACGATGCCCAAGCCGCGTGCAGCCACGATGGAGGAAATGTGGAGAGCGCCTGCGCAATTGGCAACAGCGCGGCGGCTAACATGCGCTGCGCCATGACTGCGCCATCGCTCCCCACCGCGCCAAAAGCCATGCGCCTGTCGCTCGTCTACCAACTGGCTTTGCTGCTGGTGGCGGCCGTGCTGCTGGCGGTGACCGTGCTGGGCGGCGTGGTGGCCTGGAACCTGCGCGTGGGCTTTTCCGACTACGTGCGCGCCCAAGAAGCAGATTGGTTGGAGCGCTTTGCGGCCGCCGCCGCCAGCGCCGTGGCCGCACAAGGCTTGGGCGCGATTGAAGGCCCGCGCAGTTTGCGCCCGCTGTTTGATGGCCTGTCGCCGCGCGGCCCAGCGCCGGGCCGGCCACCCCAGCCTGATGATGACCTGCGCCCGCCCAGGCCCGGGCCAGCAGGGCAACCAGGACCATCCAGGCCACCGGGGCCGCCCGGTCAACCTAGCCCACCCGGCCCTGGCGGCACGCAGCGCCTGAGCGACCGCATCAGCGTCGTTGACGCACAAGGCCAGCCGCTGTCGGGCCGCCCCATTGCCGACAGCGCCTTGGCCGCGCAGCGTGCCATCGTCGTCAATGGCCAGACGGTGGCCTACGCCCGCTTGGCGCAAGGCGTTGTGGGTAGGCCTGAGGTCGACGCTGCTTTCCTGGCGCGCCAGTACCGTGGCATCTTGTTCACGGCTGCTGCGCTGGCGCTGCTCGCGCTGGTCAGCGCGCTGTGGGTGGGCCGGCGCTGGCTGCGGCCGGTGCAGCAGGCGCAGCAGGCCGCGCGGCGCATTGCGCAGGGCGAACTGGGCACGCGCCTGGTGCCGCAAGGCGATGACGAATTGGCCGACCTGGCGCACGACATCAATGCCATGGCCGCGTCGCTGCAACAGCTTGAAGCCAGCCGGCGGCGCTGGATTGCCGAGCTCTCGCACGAGATGCGCACGCCGCTGGCGGTGTTGCGTGGTGAAGTGGAATGCCTGGTGGACGGTGTGCGGCCGCTGTCGCACAGTGCCCTGTTGTCGCTGCAAGAAGAAGTGGCGCGGCTGACGCGGCTGGTGGAAGACTTTCACCAGTTGGCCTTGTCAGACTTGCGTGCTTTGCCTTGTGTGTTTGCACCGGTGCAGCCTCGCCAACTGCTGGACGACGCCGTGGCGCGTGTGGCGGCAAGGGCACGGGCCGCAGGCTTGCAGATCAGCGTGGCGCCGGGCGCTGCCACGCCGGCGGCGCACTGGGACACTGAGCGCATCGGTCAGCTGCTGTCAAACCTGCTGGAAAACAGCCTGCGTTACACCGACGCGCCGGGTCAAGTG